>JBFGBS010000015.1:0-13968 GCA_041567475.1 Arthrobacter sp. | reverse complement strand
GGCGATGGCTTCCTGGAGGGCTCCCAGCACCAGCGTCACGGACGCGGCATTTGCGTTGGGGCCCATCGTGCCGATCCGCCAGACGCTGGACGCATAACTGCCCGCGCCGGAGCCGATCTCGAGGCTGAAGTGTTCCAGGAGATAGCGCCGGACGGCGGCTGAGTCGACGCCGTCCGGGACCTTGACGGTGGTCAGGCTGGGCAGCCGGTGGCCCTCGGCCGCAAACAGCTCGAGACCCATCTCCTGGAGCCCTGCCTGCAACGCTGCCCCTGCCGCGCGGTGGCGCGCCTGGACGGCGTCGAGTCCCTCGGCCAGGATCCGGCGCAGTCCCGCGTCGAGGCCGGCGATCATGGTGACGGGCGCCGTGTGATGGTAGGTCCGGCCGCTGCCGCTGGCGGCCCCGGCGTAACCGCCGAGCAGGCCGATGTCCAGATACCAGGAGCGGGGACCCTCAATCCTCCGCTCGAAGGCCCTGTCAGAGAGCGTGAAGGGTGATAACCCCGGCGGCACGCCCAGGCATTTCTGGGTGCCGGCGTAGCCGACGTCGATTCCCCACTCGTCCGCAAGGACTTCCAGCCCGCCGATGGATGTCACGGCGTCGACGATCAGCAGCGCGTCGCCCTTGTTCTGTCCGAGCGACGCGACGTCAGACAGGACACCCGTTGAGGTTTCGGCGTGCACGGCCGCAATCACCTTCGGCTGCGGGTGGGCCTCCAGGACGCGTTCGACGTCGATGGGCATGCCCCACTCGTGCTCGACCCGAACGACCGTCGCGCCGCAGCGGCGGGCCACCTCACACATGCGCTCACCGAAGAGGCCGTTGACGGCAATCACGGCCACATCACCCTCGGCCACCGTGTTCACGAACGCCGCTTCCATGCCGCCGGACCCGGTGGCGCTCAAGGGCAGCGTGCGGGCATTTTTCGTCCCCCAGACCGTGCGGAGGCCCTCGCAAGTGTCATCAAGCCGTTGGATGAAGATCGGATCCAAGTGCCCGATCACCGGATGCGCCAACGCGGCGGTCACTTCCGGGTAGCAGTTGCTCGGTCCCGGACCGAACAGGAACCGTGAGGTCAATATCTCTGGCATGGGGACTCCTTCGTTGCGGCCGACCCGGCGGTTCCTTAAAGCAACCCGGTCTTCGAACAGTAGCCGGTGGAATGTCCGCGCCGGATGTGGATGAGGCCATTCCTGTTCTCAGGAGCTTCCCATGAGTTACGGCCGGTGTGGGCGCCGAACGCCTACCGGAATCCTTGGACCTGTGCGTTGTCCAGCCCGCCCGCTGATGTGCTGTGCTTAGATGCCCCTAGGGGAGCGGGGGAGTCGAACCACGAAGACCGGACAGGGGAGCGGACGCCATGGCGAAATCGGACGGCACCCTTTGGGCGCTGGCGCATGCTGAGCGCGCCGCGCTCGCGGAGGACCTGGCAGCGCTGAGCCCGGATCAGTGGCAGCACGGGACGCTGTGCGGGCAGTGGGATGTGGAGCACGTCGTTGCGCACCTCACTGCCGCGGCGAGCCTGAACCAGTGGCAGTGGCTGCGCAGCATGCTCGGTGCGCGGTTCTGCCCGGACGTCCACAACCAGCGCCGCCTGGAGGAACACCGCGGTAGCACCCCGGCCGACACCCTGGACCGGTTCCGCGCCGTCATCAAGAGCAGCATCGCGCCATCCCCCGACACTCCGGCCTATCTGGGCGAGGTCGTTGTGCATGCCCAGGACATCCGCCGCCCGCTCGGGCTTCGCCGTTCTCCGAGCCTTGACGCGTTAACGCCCGTCGCCGAGTTCTACGCGCGCCGCGACTTCGCGGTGCGCAGCCGCACGCACGCGGCAGGCCTGCAGCTGAAGGCAGACGACGGACCCTTCACCGCGGGTACGGGCCCAGTCGTTGCCGGGCCGACCCTCGCCCTGGTGATGGCCATGGCTGGCCGCGCTGCTTACCTTGAGGACCTTCAGGGTCCCGGTGTGCCGGTGCTGCGGTCTCGCCTCCCTGCGCGTCCTCGCAAGTCCGGTGCCCTGTAGGAGAAACCGCCTTGCTTCCCATGGGCCCGATCTCCCCGACCCGATGCCGGGCCGAAATCTTCGACAGGTCCATGCTGGAAGACGTCGTGACGCCGGCCGGCTAGCAGCCGCGAAGCGTGGCACCGCCGCCGAGCGGCGGGTTGCCCAGGACTCGGGCAACCTGGCCGGCAGGGTGTGGAACGGCTAATTGGCGACTCGATTGCCGCGACAGCGGCAGCCGCTCAATCCCTCCCGGCCAAGCCGCTCCGGCGTTCCAAAAGCAAAGTGTCCTGCCACTTCCCGGCGTTGGGTCCGTGGTTCATCCGGGCAATTCGTTCCCGGGTGCCGACGACGCGGAAACCCAACTGGGCGTGCAGGGCCACGCTGGCGGAATTCTCGGGGAAGATGCTGGACTGGATGGTCCAGATTCCTCCGGCTTCCGTTGACTGGATCAGCGCGGCGAGCAGCAGCCGGCCGACACCCCGGCCGCGGGCCTCGGGGGCGATGTAGATGGAATGCTCCACCACGCCCCGGTACACCTCACGGGCGGACACGGCGGAGACTGCGGCCCAGCCCAGGATCAAGTCTCCGTCCGCCGCGACCAGCCGGTGGCCAGGAAGCCGGCCGGCGTCGAACGCCTCCCACGACGGCGGCTCGCTCTCGAAGGTCGCTTGCCCGGTTGCGATTCCGGCAGCGTAGATCGAGCGGACGGCGTCCCAGTCCGAGCCCCGCATTTTCCGGACGGAGGGCATTGAATCTTTCCCGGCTCCGGCGGGTTGGGCTGGGGCGGCCGTGGCATCGGCAGTCGGCAGAGAAGGCATTTCCATATTATGGCTCTCCGGCGGTCGGGCGGATGACCGTAATTCAGGCTAGGCGTAGGGTGGGATTTAGACGGAAGGAGCATTTCATGAAGAAGATCCTCATGGTATTGACCAGCGTTTCCGAGATCCCTTCGACGGGAGAGAAGACCGGCTACAACGTGGCCGAGGCCGCGCATCCCTGGAAGGTTTTCAAGGATTCCGGGCATTTCGTCGACTTCGCCTCAATAAAGGGTGGCCAGCCCCCGCGCGACGACGTGGATAAGGGAGATCCCATCCAGGTTGCCTTCACGGAGGATGAGGCCACGCGTGCCGGCCTCTACAACACTGCCCGCGTCGACGTCGTTGATCCCGACCAGTACGACGCCGTCTATCTCGTAGGCGGCCACGGCACCATGTGGGATTTCCCGGACAGCGAAGGCCTGCAGGCCCTCCTAGCCAGTGTCTACAATGCCGGCGGCCTGGTGGGGGCGGTCTGCCACGGCCCGGCCGGCCTGTTGAACGTGGAACTGGCGAACGGGCTGCGCCTCGTCGAAGGACGGAGGGTCGCTGCCTTCACCAACGAGGAGGAGGTTGCCGCAGGAAAGGACAAGGTGATCCCGTTCTTCCTGGCCGACAGGCTTGAGGAACAGGGCGCCACCCACGTCTCCGCCGGCGTCTTTGAGGAGAAGGTCGTGGTTGACGAACGGCTGGTGACCGGCCAGAACCCGGCCTCGGCCGCCGGCGTGGCCAAGGAGATGGAAAAGCTCTTCGCGGAGATCATCCACCGGGAAAAGGCTGAGGAACAGCACGACGCGGAGGCTCTGCGCGCCGAGAAGGACGCCGAGAAAAACGCCAGGAAGGCCGCCGCGGAAGCGGAGCACTAACACCGGCGGCTGCGGCGCAGGCGGCAATCCTGAGCTGGCGGCGGCGGGGGTGCGGGAACAGGTGCGGCGGTCCGCTCCATGAGCGGGCCGCCGCGGTTGACTCTGGTCCAGATAAGTTGAGGTGCCCGGTTAGACCCGGCTTCTCCGTCCGACGGTGGCGCCGTAGATTACCAGCACGATTACGGCGCCGAGGATGGCCAGGAGCCATGTCCTCAGATCGAAGAACTCGCCCAGGCCGGCGCCGAAGACCAGCGAACCGATCCACCCGCCGAGGATGGCGCCGACGACGCCGAGCACGAGAGTGATCAACCAGCCTCCGCCCTGCCTTCCCGGAAGTATTGCCTTGGCAATCGCGCCTGCGATCAGCCCGAGCAGAAGAAACCCGAGAATTCCCATGACTGCACTTCCTTTCGCTCTGCCGGTGCCCGAACGGGCGCCGCAACTAAGAGTTAATCAGTGCACTTACTGGTCTGCAAGAGGGAATTTTGTCCGTACCGAACGGCCTGATTACGGGGTCCCGCTCCCGGGAATCGCTCCTTCGTCCGTGGTGGCCGCCTTGATCCACGTGGCGACTATGCTGACTCCGCCGTGGGCGTCCCGCTCGGTGGAGATGTCAATGGCGGAGGCCGGTGCGCCCATGCTCATGAGCTCCTCCCGGTAAGCGTCGACGATCTCCGTGAGGTTTTCCTCCGTCCATTCGCCGGGTCGCATTCGCGTCGAAATTTCAACAGGTTCGGGCTGGTAGAGCGTCACGCAGTGCCTCCTCGGATGTGTCGGGCGTGAGGTGTGCCGGGCGGTCCTGGCCGGTCCGGTAGGGGCCTCAAAAACTTCGAATCCAACAGTATGCTGACGAGTTTTTTCATCATAGGCGCCGTTCCCGGGGGTGAACACCCCGGAGCGGCGCATTGGACCGGGCGGCGCGAATACAGCAGGGTATGAAGATGACGAGTGAACCGATCGCGAACTACGCCCTGCTCTCCGACTGCCGCTCTGCCGCGCTCGTCAGCGCCGCCGGGTCCGTGGATTGGCTATGTTTCCCGCGCTTTGACAGCCCGTCGGTGTTCGGGCGGCTCCTGGGTGAGGATGCAGGTTTCTGGTCGATCCGGCCTGCGGGTCCGTATTCGACGACCCGGCGCTACGTGGGGCCGTCGATGGTGCTTGAGTCGGTGCACACCGCCGAGCATGGCTCCGTGACCGTAACCGACGCCCTGGTCCTGGGCGACGGGACCCGCGGCCACGAGCTCGGCGCGACGGTTCCCGGAACGCTGCTGCGGCAGGTCACCGGCGTCGAGGGGCATGTTGAACTGGAACTGGTCTTCGCGCCCAGGCCGGAATACGGTCTGATCCGGCCACTCCTGCACAACGCCGACGGCGGGCTGATCAGCCGCGGCGGCGCCGACGTCCTGGCCCTCTCCAGCCCGGTCCCGCTGGCCCTTGAGGTGGCGGCCGACGGCGGCGTGGCCCGGGCCAGCGTCAGCGTCCGGGCCGGGGACGTTGTCGGGTTCGCGTTGGCCCACGCCAACAGCGGCGCCGAGCCGCCGCTTTTCTGGAGCCAGGCGGACATTGCGCGCCGGCTCGAGGACACGTTGGAGAGTTGGAGCAGCTGGTCCGGGATGCACCAGAATTATGAGGGCCCATGGCAGGAACTGGTCGAGTCCAGCGGCCGCTTCCTGCAGGCACTGACCTTCTATCCGACCGGGGCGATCGTCGCCGCGCCCACCACGTCGTTGCCGGAAGTCGCCGGGGGAACCCGGAACTGGGACTACCGCTACACGTGGATCAGGGACGCCAGTATGACCCTGCAGGCGCTCTGGGTGGCGGCCTGCCCGGACGAGGCGGGGAAGTTTTTCCAGTTCCTGGCCGCCGCGGCAGCCAGCCAGCAGGCCGGCGGTGCCGAACTTCAGATCATGTATGGCATTGGCGGCGAACGGGACCTCTCCGAACGCGAACTTGAGCACCTGCCGGGCTGGCGCGCGAGCGCGCCGGTCCGGGTCGGCAACGGCGCCTGGAACCAGCGTCAGCTCGATGTCTACGGCGAACTCCTCGACGCCGCGGCCACCTTGCCGGAGTATCTTGCGGACACGGAGCCCGGGACGCTGGAGTTCCTTGCCGATGCCGCAGATACGGCCGCGTCCGCCTGGCGGTTCACGGATCAGGGCATCTGGGAAGTCCGCGGCGAGCCCCGGCATTACCTGTATTCGAAGTTGATGTGCTGGGTCGCCGTCGATCGTGCCATCGGCCTCGCGGAGGTTCTGAACGCCGTGGAACGGGTACCGCGCTGGACCGAGGCCCGGACGCAACTGGCGGAATCAATCCAGGCAAACGGCTGGAGTCCCGCCGCGAACGCCTATACCCAGGCGTATGGGTCACCGGACCTTGATGCGTCGTCGCTGATGCTCTCGATCGTTGGGTTTTTGCCCGCCGACGATCCCCGGATGCTGGCCACCATCGATGCCATCCAGGAGCGGCTCACGGACAGCCGCGGCCTGGTCTACCGGTACCTGGCCGATGACGGACTCGCAGGCGAGGAGGGGACCTTCCTGCTGTGCACGTTCTGGCTGGCCCATGCCCTCGCCCTCGCCGGGCAGACCGAGCGCGCCCGCGCCGTGTTTGAACACGCCGCAGGGTTCGCCACGGATCTGGGCCTGCTGGCCGAAGAGGTCGCGCCGGACAGCGACGAGCTGCTCGGCAACTTCCCGCAGGCCTTCAGCCACATCGGGTTGGTCAACGCCGCCTGGGCCATCCGCAACGCCGAGGAGGCCGGGGAGCAGAACGGCCAGCACCCGTTCGGTACCGGCGGAACCGGCGGAACGGCCATATGACCCCGCCACCTGAAGGATCCGGGACCCCGCCGTTGAGCGGCGGCACACCGGACGGGCGGAGCCGGGCCCTCTGGCGGCTAGGCGTCCTCCTGGCCCTGGTGGCTGCTTCCGCGATCGCGGTGCTCGTCTTTCCACTCCCGCCCCTCGAGGAAATCCGGGGTTTCTTCGGCGGCACCGGCTGGTGGGGACCCGCAATCTTCATCCTTGGCTACGCGACCCTGACGCTGGCTCCGATTCCCAAAAGTGTCCTGTCCATCGCCGCCGGACTCGTGTTCGGGCTGGCCGCCGGCGTCGCCGTTGTATTTGCCGCAGCGATCCTCGGGGCCGTCGTCGCGTTCTGGCTGGGCCGGCTGCTGGGCCGCGAGGCCGTGGAGCGGTTCACCGGGGCCCGCGTGGAAAGGATCGATGAACTGCTGCGCCGGCGCGGGCTGGCCGCCATGATCGGCGTCCGGCTGATCCCGGTGCTGCCCTTTACCGTGATCAACTACGCCGCCGGGCTGACGTCCTTGCGCTGGCGGCCGTACTTCCTCGGAACCGCCGTCGGTATCCTGCCGGGCACGGTGAGCTTTGTGACGCTGGGCGCCTCCGGCCTGCAGCCGGGCTGGCCGCTGTATCTTGCGCTCGGCATCCTCGCGCTGCTGTCCCTGGCTGGGCTCGTGGCGACGGAGCGGCGGCGGCGCAAGGCGAAGGAACCCGATGTTTGACGCCCGCCTGCGGCGGGCTATGGAGCCGGCCCTGGACAGTGCGGCCCGCTGGCTGGACCGGCCGTGGATCACTCCGGACCGGCTGACCGGCCTGAACCTGGTCCTCGGGATCTCCAGTGCGGTCCTCGCCGCGGCCCAGTGGTGGTTGCCGGCCCTCGCCGCCTGGCTGCTCTGCCGGCTCGCGGACGGGCTCGACGGTCCGCTGGCCCGGCGCAGGCTCCGAGCCAGCGGCCGGGACGACACCGGCCAGGGCGGCTTCTGGGACATCTGCGCCGACTTCATTGTGTACGGCGCGACCGTGGTCGGCGTCGGAATCGGTGCGACGGCGGCGTTCGGGGCCCCGTGGCTGCCGTTCCTGCTGGTCCTTTTCGCCTACTACGTCAACGGCACTGCCTTCCTGGCCTTCTCTTCCATTGCCGAGAAAACCGGCCGGCAGTTGCGCGACGGGCGCTCCCTGTCCTTCATCGGCGGCCTGACCGAGGGGGCCGAAACCATCGCCGTGCACAGTCTCTGGCTGATCGTTCCGGCCGCCGCGTGGCCGATCGCGTCGGTCTGGGCGCTGCTGGTCACTGCCAGCGGCGTGCAGCGGATCGTCGCCGGTTACCGTGCGCTGCGCTGACGCGTCGGCCGGTCGAGCCAGAGCCGCCGGATCCGGACCAGGATACGGATGGCCCGGCGCATAAGCGGCGCCTCCAGGTTCGCCCGGACGTCCGCGACGGCAGCGTTCCACACGCCGTCGGCGTAGGTCGGATACGCATGGGTTGTGCCGGCCACATCGGAGGCCGTCAGGCCATGTTGCACGGCCAGGGCCAGCTCTGCCAGGGATTCCCCGGCACGCGGGCCCACGATGGTGCCGCCCACGATCTTGCCCCGCTTATCCAGGATCAGCCGGGTGAAACCGGCCGTCGCGTCATCGGTGACGGCCCGGTCGACGTGCTCGTGCCAGACGGTCCGGGCCCGGTGCTTCAATCCGGGATCGGCCACCGTGACCCCGACGGACGCGACTTCCGGGGACGTGAACGTCACCCGCGGCACGGTGCCGCTGACCTGGCGGGAGAGCCCCAGGACCGCGTTCGAGGCGGCCACGCTCGCGTGCACGCCGGCCAGGTGGGTGAAATCCGGATTCGTGGTGACGTCCCCGGCCGCCCAGATCCGCGGGTTGGATGTACCCATCCGGGCATCCGTCACGATGTGGCCTGTTTCGTCCAGGTCGACACCCAGCCGGTCCAGGCCCAGGCCCGCCGTCCGGGGCGACCGTCCGGCCGACACCAGGACGACGTCGGCGTCAATCATCGCGCCGTTATCCAGCCGGAGGCGGGTTCCCTGCTCCGCGGGAGCGGCGCCCGCCACAGCAGCGTGTTCGAGGAGCCGGACGCCGTCGGCTTCCAGCGCGGCCCGGACGAGGTCGGCGGCCTCCGGGACTTCCTTGGCCAGAATCTCGGAGCGGACGATCATGGTCACCTCCGAACCCAGCCGGGCGAAGGCCTGGCCGAGTTCGCAGGCGATCGGGCCGCCGCCGATGATGGCCAGCCGGTCCGGCAGGCTCTCGAGCTCCCACACGGTATCCGAGGTCACGGTCCGTGCGGCTTCCAGGCCGGGGATGTCGACGCCGGCCGGGGCGCCTCCGGTGGCGATCAGGGCCTGCCGGAAACGGATCGTCCTGCCTGAAACCATTGCCACCCCGGGCGAGTCGAAGGTCAGGACGCCGTGGATGACCCCCGCGCCGGTAGCTTCGATCGACTGCGGGGAATCATTCGGTTCGATCGTGCTGATCGCCGCCAGGATCCGTTTCCGCACGGCGGCGAAGTCCGCCCGCCCGCCGGTCCGGGGAAACATGGATCCGGCTTCCGCGGCGGCCGAAAGCAGGGTCTTGGACGGAACACAGCCGGTCCACAGGCAGTCCCCGCCCGTGCGGTCCTGTTCCACCAGCAGGGTACGGGCGCCGAATCTGGCCGCGGTCTTGGCGCCGACAATCCCTGCGGTTCCGCCGCCCACCACCAAAAAGTCAACGATTTGGTCTTCGGCTGTCATGATGGACTCCTCTTGAGTGGCGGTCAGCGTGAGTGGCGGTCGGCGCCGGATGATGTGGCCGGGGCGGACTGGCCGTGGGACCGCGCCGCCGCCGCACAACGAACCAGAAGGAGCCCGCCATCCGCGACAAATACACAATGTTCGCTCCGTTATACGACCTGCTCTCGGGCGAATACCCTGTCTATCATGCCGGACGGGAGCGGGGGATCGCCGCGCTTGCCCCCGGCACCGGCCAGCAGGTGCTGGACATCGGCTGCGGCACGGGACTGAATTTTTCCCGGCTGCAGGAACGCATCGGCAGCACCGGTTGCATCGTCGGCATTGACCGCAGCGCTGAGATGCTGGACCAGGCGCGGCGCCGTGCGGCGGCCCGCGGCTGGCGTAACGTCATCCTGATCCAGGCGGACATGGTGCTGCTGGATCCCGCGGAGACCATGGCCCGCATCCAGGCCAGCGGGGGAGCGGCGTACTCGGATGCCGCCCTGGCCACGTATTCGCTCTCGCTCATGGGCGAGTGGGAACGGGCCTGGAGCAACATCACGGCACTGCTCGGCGGCGTTGCCCGGGTCGCCGTCGTGGACATGCAGGAACCGGTGGGGCCGGCCCGGTGGCTTGCGCCGCTGGCCCGGCTTGCCTGCGCCCTGGGCGGTTCGGACATCAGCGCCGCGCCGTGGCGTGCGGTGGAGGAGCAATGCCGCGACGTCGTCACGGCCTCGGCCCGTGGCGGGCACCTCCAGATCCGTGCCGGCACCCTGCAGCCGCGGCCCCCTGGCCCTGTTGTGTAGCGCAGATCACTGAACCCGGTCCCGGCCCGGCCCTACCGTGAGGATGTCAACAACCCACGTACTCAGGAAGGTTGCCATCATGGCTTCTGCATCAGCATTTTCACATCACGCCACCAGCACGGGCCTTGGCCAACGGGCCGCCGCCGGCGCCGTCGGTGGCATCGCCGGCGGGATTGTCTTCGGGATCCTCATGGCCATGATGGGGATGCTGCCCGTCATTGCGTCCATGGTCGGCTCCGACTCCGCCGTCGTCGGGTTCGGCGTTCACCTCGTGATTTCGGTGGGCATCGGCCTGGGCCTGACCGTTCCCTTCGCGAACCGGCTGCTGACCGGCTACGGCCGCGCCGCCGTCGTCGGGCTCGTGTACGGCGCCATCTGGTGGGTTCTCGGACCCCTGCTGATCATGCCGGCCATGATGGGCATGCCCCTTCTTTCCCTCGACGGCGGCGCCTGGATGAGCCTCATGGGACACCTGATCTATGGGATCATTCTTGGACTGGTGGCGGTCCGCGTCCTCAAGCCCCGGGCATGACCCAGTCCTGCCGGATCGGCGTGACGGCCACTCCATCCGGAGACCTGCGCCCGTGGGCCCCGCGGCAACGAGAGGTCAACCCGCTGATGACAGGACCCACTGACAGATTCAGCTGCCTGAACGAAGTCGATTTGTTCGCAGACTTGAGCGCCGAAGAAATCGCGGCCATGGATATCATGGCCCCGGCCCGGCTCTACCGGCGCGGCGAACTGCTGTTCAGCCAAAGCCAGCCTGTCACGGCCCTGTTCATCCTCAAATCCGGCCGGGTGCGCATCTTCCGGGTCACCGAGGACGGCAAGGCCCTGACCATGGCGATCCTGGAACCGGGAGCGGTGTTCGGGGAGATGATGCTGGTGGGCCAGCGTATGTATGACAACTACGCGGAGGCAATCGAGGACTCGGCAATCTGCCAGCTCACCGTCGACGAGGTCGAGCGGTTCCTGCTCTCCGACCCGCGGATCGCCGTCCGCATCTCCCGGCTTCTGGGCGAACAGGTGGCCCGCCTTGAGGAACGCCTCACGGACATCGCCTTGCGGCCGCTCGCGGCGCAGGTGGCCTCGACGCTCGTCAAGCTCGGCGACGCCGCGCCGGCGCCGATCTTCGGGCCGGCCCGCACCATCCATCTCACCCACGAACAACTCGCCGGCCTCCTCGGCGCGTCCCGGGAGGCAACCAGCAAGGTCATGGCCGACCTCACCGCACGGGACGCGATCCGGCAGGGCCGGGGCCGGATCATCATCCAGGACCGCAGCATCCTGCAAAGCATTGCCCGGGGCACGTCGTGATCGCGGGGCTCGGAAGAACCCTCCGCGGCCTCGAACTCCTGACCCGGCCCGTGCACCCGGAGAGCCGGGCCGCCCTGGACACGCGCTGGGCGGAACTGCCCGAACATGTCAAAACCCCGGCGCAGCTGCTGGGCCGGACCGCCGTCGGGTGCGAGGGCACCCACGGCGTCTTTCCCAAATGCAACCTCACCTGTTCGCCCTGCTATCACTCGGCGGACGCGAACAAGGTCCGGGTCGACGGCGGCCACACCGTAGCCGAGGTCAGCCGGCAAATGGAGTTCCTGCGCCGCGTCCGGGGTCCCCGCGCCCATGCCCAGCTGATCGGCGGCGAAGTCAGCCTGCTGCCCGCCAAGGACCATGCCGCCGCCCTCGCGGCCATGCGCGCCCACGGCCGTGAACCGATGTCCATGACCCACGGCGACTTCGACTACGGCTACCTCCTGGACGTCGCCCTGGACGACGCCGGCAGGCCGCGGTTCCGCAGGCTCTCCTTCGCCGCACATTTCGATTCGCTGATGCGCGGGCGGCGCGGAGCCGTGCGCCCCCGGTCCGAGGCCGAGCTCAATCCGTTCCGTGCCCGGTTCGCGGACATGTTCGTCACGCTCAAACGCGAACACGGCATCAGTTCCTACCTCGCCCACAACATGACCGTCACACCGTCGAACCTTGACCAGGTCGACTCAGTGACTGAGGCCGTGCTGGGCATGCCGTACGACATGCTCTCCTTCCAGCCCGCGGCGTACATCGGCGATGACCGGCGCTGGTCCGGGGATTTCGAGGACATTACGATCGACGCCGTCTGGTCCCGGATCGAAGCCGGCGCGGGACAAGAGATTCCGTGGCAGGGCACCCAATTCGGCGATCCCCGCTGCAACCGGACCGCAGTGGCACTCACCACCGGCACCGGGCTGGCCGCGCTGCTGGACCCGGAAGATCCCCTGGACATCGCCGCGCGGGACACGTTCCTGAAAGACTTCGGCGGCATCTACTTCGGCGGCACCCCCGCCTGGATCGTCGCGGCCAAGATCGTCCGCGCGCTCTTCGCCCGGCCCGGCAGCATTCCCGTCATCGCGGCTTTCGTCCGTCGGCTCCTGCGGCGCGCCGGGGGACTGAACGCGGTTGCCAGGGCCGCCTGGAAGCGCCGGCTGTCCTTTAAGACGTTTGTTGTGCACAACTTTATGGACGCCGCCGACGTCGCGCCGGCCTGGGCAATGATGGAGCAGGGACAGGTCAGTGACGACCCGAAGATCCGGGAAACCCAGGAACGTCTCGGTTCCTGCATGTACGCCATGAGCCACCCCGAGACCGGGCGGCTCGTGCCCGCCTGCGTCCAGCACTCTTCCCTCGACGCGGCAGAAAATGCCGGGCTGCGCAGGATGCTCCCGCTGAGGCCCGTAACGCCGTCCCCGCGGCCCTGATCAACGCACGCTGCGGCTCCGGATCCGGACCGCCCGCGACCACACCCATACAACACCTCCGACAGGACGAATAGCTTCACATGAGTTTCCCCCGCCGAATGAGGTCCCTGATACCTGCTGCCGCCATTGCAGCCGCAACGTTGCTGATTTCGGGCTGCGGCGCCGGTCCGGCCCCGCAGCCCGAATACACCGCGTGGGACCAGGTCACAAACGACGCCCGGGGCCAGACGGTGCGGCTGTGGATGTACGGCGGCGACGAGCAGGGCAACGCCTATGTCGACTCCGCCCTGATCCCCGCCGCCGCGCAGGAAGGGGTCACCCTGGAACGCGTCCCCGTGGCCGACACCAAGGATGCCCTGAACAGGATCCTCACCGAAGTCCAGTCCGGAACCCGGGACGGCGGCGTGGACCTGGTCTGGGTCAACGGGGACAACTTCGGTACCGGGAAACAGGCCGGCGCCTGGGCCTGCGGGTGGACCTCCCTGCTGCCGAACATGGGGCTGACCGCACCGGCGGATCCATTGCTGGCCAATGACTTCGGCACCCCGGTCGATGGCTGCGAGGCACCGTGGCACAAGGCCCAGTTCACCATCGCCTACAACTCCGCCGCCGTGACGGACCCGCCCACGACCCTTGCCGGACTGCTGGACTGGGCGCAAACGCATCCGGGCCGGTTCACCTACCCCGCACCGCCGGACTTCACCGGTTCCGTCTTCACCCGCCAGGTGCTCTACAGCGTCTCCGGCGGGCACGCGAACGTTCCGCTGGGCTTCGAGCAGGAGGCCTTCGACGAACTCACCCCGGCCCTGTTCGACGAACTCCGCGGCCTCGCCCCTGCACTGTGGCGGGAGGGAAAGACCTACCCGAAGACGTCCGCGGAACTCAACGATCTCTACGCCGGCGGCCAGATCGACTTCACCATGACCTACGGCCCGGCAACCCTGACGAAGCTGGTCGCCGACGGCACGTACCCCGCCTCCACCAAAGTGCTCACCCTGGAGGAGGGAACGGTGGGCAACGCCAGCTTCCTGGCCATCCCGTCCACGTCGGGACACCGGGCCGGCGCCATGGTCGTCGCGAACCTGGCACTGTCGCCGGAACAGCAGGCCCGCAAGGCCGACCCCCGGGTCTGGGGGCAGTTCCCGGTCCTGGACCCGGCCGCGCTCAGTGCGGACCAGCGTGCGCTCTTCGAGGGGCTGCCGCAGTC
>JBFGBS010000014.1:0-14585 GCA_041567475.1 Arthrobacter sp. | reverse complement strand
CTGCGCCTCGGCGTTGAACGGGACGTGGTCCTGCTGGGCGGAGCCCAGTCCTTCCAGCTCGCCAGCGAAGTGGTGGAAGGCTTCGACGGCGAATACGAGCATTTCCGGGCGGCCAAATCCACGCTCGTCAAGGCCGTGATCCAGCTCGCAGGGGAGTGCTCGGAGCATCTGCGCGATCCGGCCGAAGTCCGCGGCTGGCTGCTGGAACGGATCGCTGAATTTGAGGCGCTGCCCTACCTGGCGACCGCGAAAAAGAACCCGAGCCAGGCCGCGGCCGAGATGAGCGGCATGCTGCGGACCCGGGCGAGCGTCGCGGACATGGTGGGCCGCTATACGGACGCGAAACGGGCCCGGGGCGCCCTGGACTTCGGCGACCTCGTGGCCCTGGCGGCGCGGGTTGCCAGCGACATTCCGGTCGCGGCGCAGCTGGAGCGCCAACGCTACAAAGTGGTGCTGCTGGACGAATTCCAGGACACCTCCCATGCCCAGCTGGTCTTGTTCTCCCGGCTCTTCGGCGATGGCCATGCCGTGACCGCGGTGGGAGACCCGAACCAGTCCATCTACGGATTCCGTGGCGCGTCGGCCGGTCAGCTGTTCCATTTTGTCCGGGAATTCCCGGTCATGGCCGGCGCTGGCGACGACGGCGGCTTGCGCCGCGGCGGCCCGGATGACCCGGCGGCGCCGGTCCCGCGCTTCGCCGTGGCGCCGACGTCGTACCTGACCACCGCGTGGCGCAACGGCCGGAACATTCTCGCCGCCGCAAACGTCATTTCGGCGCCGCTGAGCAAGGCCGCCGCAGCGACCGGTGCGGCCGGTGACCGCGACACCGCCGGCGGCGTGGCCGTGCCGCCCCTGCAGCCCGGCCCGGCAGCGGTCACGGGCAGGGTCCTGATGGGCCGGTTCGCCACGGACGAGGCCGAGGCGGCCGCGATCGCCGGGGACGTGCTGAAGTTCCGGGTGACGGACTTCGAGGCCCAGGGGGCGGACCCGGTGCCGCCGGCCATGGCGGTGCTGTGCCGGCGCAGGGCGCAGATGGAATGCATCCGGCGGGAGTTTGAGGCGCGGGGCATTCCGTACGAGATCGTCGGCCTCGGCGGGCTGCTGGACACCCCCGAGATCGTCGACCTCGTCGCCACCCTCCGGGTCCTCGCCGACCCGGGACGTTCAGACTCCCTGATGCGGCTCCTAGCGGGCGCCCGCTGGCGGATCGGCCCGGCGGACCTCATGGCCCTCCGGGACTGGTCCAGCTTCCTCGCCCGCCGCCGCGGACACCCCGGTCGCGTCGGCGCGGACGGGGACATGGACGAGGACACCGCCGATCCGGCCGTCATCGAAGGCGACCTCTCGGACGCCGCCAGCCTTGTCGAGGCGCTGGACTTCCTGCCGCGGGCCGGCTGGACCTCGGCGCACGGCCGCGTACTGAGCGATACCGCCTGGGACCGGCTCCACCGGCTTTCGGAGGAGCTCCGGCAATTGCGCACGTACATGGGCGATGATCTCACCACCCTGCTCGGTGAAGTCGAACGGGCCATGCTGCTCGATATCGAGGTGGCGGCCCGGCCCGGGATCAGCATCCATCAGGCACGCCGGAACCTGGACGCGTTCCAGGACGCTGCCGCCGGATTCCTCCATACGTCGCAGCGGATCGATGTCCTGGCGTTTCTTGCCTGGCTGGAGGCCGCGGCGGCCGAGGAGAACGGCCTCGACGCCGCGGCCCCGGATGTGAACCACGAGGCGGTGCAGCTGCTGACGGTGCATGCATCCAAAGGACTCGAATGGGATGTTGTCTTCGTGCCGGGGCTGAACGCGGGCGCGTTCCCCAGCAGCCGGGATTCCCGGTGGAGCAGCGGCAGCGCGGCGCTGCCCTGGCCGCTGCGCGGGGACCGGGCCGACCTCCCGCAATGGGACCTTGACCAGCCGGACCAGAAAGGCTGGCTCGACGCCGAGAAGGAGTTCAAATCAGCCGTCCAGGCGCACGGGGAAGCCGAGGAACGACGCCTGGCCTATGTGGCGTACACGAGGGCCAAACACGTGCTGTGGACCTCAAGTGCCGCCTGGGTCGGATCCCGGGCAGGGATGGCCGAAATTTCGCCGTTCCTGTCCGGGCTGGAGGACCTCGCGGCACAGGGTCTCACGGAGATCCACCCGCTGTCCGTGGCCGAGGATTCGCTGCCGGAGCAAAGCCCCTTGACCGCCGACCTTGAAGTGGCGGCGTGGCCCTACGATCCGCTGGAAGGACCTGCGGACCCCCGGACCGGGCAGCGGCTGCGGCTGAACCCGGGCCGCCGGGCCGCCATGGAAGCCGCCGCCGCGCGGGTGCTGCACGGCCTGGCGCAGCCCGGGACACCGGACGTCCAAGGCGCATCCACGGAGAAGGCGGGGACGGAATCGTCGTCGTCCGGCCACCGGACACGGCAGCTGCGGGGACCCGCGGCCGGCTGGGCCAAGGAGGCCCAGACGTTGCTCGAACGCCGGTCCCGGCGGACGACCCTGCAGGACGTGCACCTCCCGGGGCATATCTCCGCTTCGACGCTCGTGGACCTCGACGCGGACGCCGGGTCCGTGGTGGCGCGGCTGCGGCGGCCCGTTCCCCGCGAACCCGGCATGTCGGCCCGCAAAGGCACCGCGTTCCATGCATGGGTTGAAGAGTACTTCGGCGCGGCCGGCATGCTGGATCTGGGCGAGGCAGCCGGCTCCGATGACCATATCGACGAGGCCTACGGACTCGACGCCATGGTCGAAACGTTCCGCCGGTCCGAGTGGGCCCACCGCGCCCCGGCCCATGTGGAGGTCCCGGTGGAGACGAAGGTCGGCGAGGTGGTGGTCCGCGGCCGGATCGACGCCGTCTTCCGCGATGCCGACGGCGGCTGGGACCTGGTGGACTGGAAAACGGGACGCCGGCCCGCCGCCGCGCAGCTGAAGACCAAAGCGGTCCAGCTCGCGGTTTACCGGCTGGCCTGGTCCCGGCTGAAAGGGGTGCCCCTCGAGGAAGTCCGGGCAGCGTTCTACTACGTTGCGGACAACGAGGTGGTCCGTCCGCACGACCTCGGATCCGCGGAAAGCCTCGAACTGATCGTGGCGGCCGCCCTGGGCCGGTCGGGCGCACCCGCCCCGGTTCGGGGCTAGGCGCCCGGCGGGACGCGGAGTGGTGTTCCTAGCTGGACTTCGCGTTGACCACCGTGATGGCGGCGGTGGAGGTGTCGACGGCCGGAAGCGTCGTCGACGCCGTCGCTGACGGGGTCGCGGCGTCCGCTGCCGCGTCCTCCGCGGCTTCATTCTCCCCGGGGAGGCCCTCAGGAGCGTCTTTAGGGGTGTCCCCGACGGCGTCCGGGTGCTCCGCGGCGCGGCCGGCCGGGCCGGCGCCGGGCGTCCCATCGTCCCTCGCATCTGCCGACGCGTCCTGCAACGCATCTTCGGACGCGTCCTCGGACGCATCCTCCGACGCATCGTCTGCGGAGTCTGCCCGGTGCCCGGCCGCGGGGGCGTCGTCGAGCTCCTCGGCAGGGATCGGGGTCACGAACACGGCCGGCACGGCGGTGCCTGCCGACGCGGCAACCGGCACCGGCCCGGAGACCGGATCAGCGGGGAGCAACGTCACTTTCCGGACCACCGGCACCTCGGCGGCGCCGTCGGCGTCTCCGGAGTCGCGGACCGGGACCGGGCGGGGCAACGGCTCCACGCTGATGGGCTGCCCGCCGTGCTCGGCGACGTCCCCGGCGAGCGCCGACAGCATGGACTCGGCGTCATGGATCATGTCCTGGTTGTCCGCGGCCAGGCCCTTGACCAGATACTGCGCCAGCGCGAATTCGGCGGACAACGCCGCCCTTCGGATCAGGTGGGCGTCCGGGGCGTCCCGGCGGCTCATGGTGTAGTGCTCCAGCACCGCGTCCACGAAGTCCTGCTCATTCGAGGCCACGAGCCAGGCCATGTCGTCGGCGGGGTCGCCGATGCGCAGATCGGTCCAGCCGGTCACCGCGGTGACCCGGGATCCGTCGACGAGGAGATTGTCCTCATGCAGGTCACCGTGGACCACGCAGGGATTGAAGCGCCACAGCGAGACATCCTCCAGCGCGTGTTCCCAGCGCCGCAGGAGCAACGGCGGGATCCGGCCCGTGGTCGCGGCCTGGTCCAGTTCGTTGAGCCGGCGCTGCCTGAACTCGTTGGGGGTGTAGCTGGGCAAATCCGCGTTGCGCACGAGTGAGCGGGGGAGATCGTGGATGGCTGCCAGGGCGGCGCCGATTTCGCGGGCCAGGCCGTCCGGCCCGCTGCTGAGCTCTTCGACGGACTGGGTGGCTCCGGCCAGGTGGGAATAGACGAAGGTGCTGAGCGGGCCCTGGCGGACCGACCCTGCCACGGTCGGCATGAGGAACGGCAGTTCCGCGCGGATGCCCGGGGCAAACGCGCGGAGCACCAGGAATTCCGTTTCCAGGCGGGCGCTGGCTTCGGCATGGCGCGGCGCGCGGACCCGCCAGCGCTTGCCGTCGCAGTCCAGCAGCAGCGCCGAATCGAAGTCCGCCGGATCGTCGGGCGCAGAGCTGACAGCGGTGGGGGTCAGGCCGGGAACCGCCGCGGTTGCTACAGCTGCCAATTCGATAGGTTTTCTTCGCACAGTTCCACGGTAGATCGAGCAGCGCCCAAGTCAGTGATGTACCGCGGCGAGTCCCCAGATCGGGACCAAATAGCGCGCCGGCGGACGGCCCTGGCCCTCCCGCGAGCCCGGAAACCCGGGCCGGCTCCGGGTCCCGGATCCGCGGACCTGCGCCGATGCCGGGAAATGTGAATTGTCGGCGGGAGTCAGTACGGTGGAGACATGAGTCTTGCGGAGTCACCGGCAGCAAAAAATGTGGCACCAACATATCCGGCATCCGGGATCGCGGTGCCGGTGTCCGCGGCAGGGGCTGCGCCGGTAAACCCCGTGGACTACAGGAGTCCGGCAAACCATCTGATGGACACGGTCCTGCCGGTGCACCCGGCCCTGGTCGACCGGGGCGGGGCCGCCCGGATGCGGCCGGGGATGGTCGCGGAGCTGGTCCGGTCCGGCACGGCGAAGGCGATGCTCTATTCCGGCCGGCAGGCCCTCATTGAGGGCGACGGACTCGTGCTGATGGACGCGGCCGAGCTCGAGCGCCGGCTCACGGACACCCCGTACGTTCCCGATTACATGATCTACCTCGGCTCGGCGGTTCCCGGTTCCGGCCTCGCCCCGGGAACCGAGCTTGTCCTGTTTGTGCTGCCGGAACAGTTTGAGGTCAGGGCCGAGGAATTCGAGGACCACGTGGCCGGTATCCCGGCCATGGCGCGGTGGGCCGGATTCCGCGACGTCGCGGCCCGGCTGAATCCCACCGACACCGCGCTGTTCGTTCAGGCCAGTGCCATTGCCAACTGGCACGCCACCCACACCCATTGCCCGCGCTGCGGCACCGCGACCGGCGTTGAATCCGGCGGCTGGGTCCGCCGCTGTCCCGCGGACGCCTCCGAACACTATCCGCGGACGGACCCGGCAATTATTGTCACCGTCGTGGGTCCGGACGGCCGGCTCCTGCTCGGCGGCGGCGGCCCGGCGGACGCCCGGAACTATTCCACGCTGGCAGGATTCGTCGAATCGGGCGAGTCGCTTGAACAGGCCGTCGTCCGCGAGATTGCCGAAGAGGTCGGCGTGCGTGTCACCGCGTCCCAGTACCTGGGGTCGCAGCCCTGGCCGTTCCCGGCGTCGCTGATGCTCGGATTCACCGCCACCACACCGGACACGGTGGCCCGGCCCGACGGCGTCGAAGTCACCCGGGCGCGCTGGTTCAGCCGCAGCGAACTGCAGGACGCGGTCCTGAGCGGCGAAATCGTCATTTCCAGCAGGCTCTCCATCGCGCGCTCACTCATCGAACACTGGTATGGCGGCGTCATCCAGGACCGCCCGGACACCGTATGACGCCGCCCACCGCCTTCCACCGGACACCTTCTAGCGACTAAGCAGCAAACGTGAGCACAGAGAATTTTGACCTCGACGGACTTTCCCTCGGCGACCCCGGCGGCTCCCGGTCCGGCGGCGACCCCGCCGGCGTGCACACCGGCGTATCCACCGCAGGCGCGGCGGAGGACAACCGCTCCCTGGAGGACCGGATCCTGGGTGGCCTTGACGCGGAACAACGTGAGGTGGCCAGCAGCCTGCACGGTCCGGTGTGTGTGCTGGCGGGGGCAGGGACCGGCAAGACCCGGGCCATCACGCACCGCATCGCCTACGGCGTGCACTCCGGGGTATACAACCCGCAGCGGCTCCTCGCCGTGACCTTCACCGCCCGGGCCGCGGCGGAAATGCGCAGCAGGCTCCGGGATCTGGGCGTCGGCAACGTTCAGGCCCGGACGTTCCATGCCGCGGCGCTGCGCCAGCTGCAGTTCTTCTGGCCGCAGGCCATCGGCGGCGCCCTGCCCAACCTCCTGGACCACAAGGCGCAGATGATTGCCGAAGCCGCGCGCCGGCTCCGGCTCAGCACCGACCGCGCGTCGATCCGGGACCTTGCCTCGGAGATCGAATGGGCAAAGGTCTCCATGCTGACGCCGGCCAACTACCTTGAAAACGCCCGGGAGCGGGGCAACCCCGGCGGGTTCGACCTGACCGCCGTCGCCCGGGTGTTCCAGGCCTACGAAGACGTCAAAACGGACCGGAACCTGATCGACTTCGAGGACGTGCTGCTGATCACCGTGGGCATCCTGCAGGAGGACCCGAAGGTCGCAGCGACCGTCCGCGAGCAGTACCGGCACTTCGTCGTGGACGAGTACCAGGACGTTTCGCCGCTCCAGCAGCGCCTCCTGGAACTATGGCTGGGCGGCCGCGACGACCTGTGCGTGGTCGGCGACGCAAGCCAGACGATCTACTCCTTCACCGGCGCCTCACCCAAGCACCTGCTTGGCTTCAAGGCCGTCTACCCCGAAGCCCGCGTGATCAAACTGATCCGCGACTACCGCTCCACCCCGCAGGTGGTGCGGCTGGCCAACGAGCTGCTCTCCGGCCGGCGAAGCGGCGGACCCGTCGCCGATGCCGCCTGGGCCGCGCCCCTGCAGCTGGTGGCGCAGCGGCCGGCCGGCCCCGCGCCCCGGTTCACCGAATGCTCCGATGACGAGGCCGAAGCGGCCACCGTCGTGGCCCGGGTCCGCGAACTGCTCGACGCCGGCACGCAGGCCAGCCAGATCGCGGTGCTGTTCCGCACCAACGGGCAGTCGGAGGCCTACGAGCAGGCCCTGGCGTCCGCCGGCATCGGCTACCAATTGCGCGGCGGCGAGCGGTTCTTCGCCCGCAAGGAAGTCCGCGACGCGATCCTCCAGCTCCGCGCGGCCACGCGGGCCGTCGCCGAAACCGCGGCACCGGAACCGCTGGGGCAACTGGTCCGCGACATCGTGGCCTCGCTGGGCTACAGCGACACCGCGCCGCACAGCGGCGGCGCCCTCCGGGAACGCTGGGAATCGCTGGCCGCGCTCGTGGCGCTCGCGGACGAGCTCGCGGCCAGCAGGGGAGCCCAATTCTCCCTCGCGGACTTCGTCAATGAACTCCAGGAGAGATCCCTGGCCCAGCACGCACCCACCGTTCAGGGGGTGACCCTGGCGTCGCTGCACGCCGCGAAGGGCCTGGAGTGGGACGCGGTGTTCCTCGTCGGGCTGAGCGAGGGGCTCATGCCGATTTCTTTCGCGGACACGCCGGAGGCCGTGGACGAGGAACGCCGCCTGCTCTACGTGGGAATCACCCGGGCCCGGGAACACCTGTTCCTGTCCTGGTCCACCGCCAGGACGCCGGGCGGGCGCGCCAACCGCAAACCCTCCCGTTTCCTCGACGGGCTTCGGCCGGATTCGGTCGCCAGCTCCTCCCTGCGCGGCAAGGGCCCGGCGCCGCGCCGGAAGGCGGCTGCGCCGGCATCCTGCCGGGTCTGCGGGACCATGCTCTCGTCCGGGGCCGAACGCAAGGTGGGGCGCTGCAACCAGTGCCCGCCCAGCTATGAGGAACAGACTTTCAACGCGCTGCGGCAGTGGCGCAAGGAGGTCGCCCTCGCGGCCGAGGTCCCGGCCTTTGTGGTCTTCACTGATGCCACGCTGACGGCCATTGCCGAGGCCAGGCCGGAGTCCATGGAGGAGCTCGCCGGGCTCGCCGGGGTAGGGCCGTCGAAACTGGAGAAATACGGCGAAGAGGTTTTGGCGGTCCTGAGCGAAAACACGGGCCTTTGATGGCCGGCCGCGTGGACTCCGGCGGCGTGCCGGCCGCCATACCGCTGCGGACGCCCGACGGCGCGCCGGTGGAAGTACGCCGCTCGGCCCGACGGCGCAGGACGGTGGCCGCGTTCTGGGAAAACGGAACCGCGGTGGTGGCCATCCCGGCCTCATTCACCCGGGCGCAGGAGCACGAATGGGTGCACCGGATGCTGGAGAAGCTCCGGCTGCAGGGCACACGGGGGAACCGCAGCGCGGGCAGGCGCCAGCCGCGCAATGACGAGGACCTCGCACGCCACGCGGCCGCGTTGTCGGCGCAATACCTTGGCGGCCGGGCCGTGCCGTCGTCGGTCCGCTGGGTCACCAACCAGAACTCGCGCTGGGGTTCGGCAACACCGTCGGAAGGCACCATCCGCCTGTCCGACAAGCTGCAGCCGATGCCCCAGTGGGTGATCGACTACGTGCTGCTCCACGAGCTCGCGCATCTCCTGGTCGCCGGGCACAACGCCGCCTTCTGGCGGCTGCTGCAGGCCTACCCGGAGACAGAGCGCGCCAAGGCCTTCCTCGAAGGAGTCGCCTTCGCCACCTCGCGGGGCCTGGCGCCGGACTGCGCCGGGCCCGGGTCCTAGGCTTTCGGGCCGTCGCCTTCCGGCCCGCCGTTGTCCGTGGTCTCCGCGTCGTCGGCGGCCGGCTCCTGGACCCCGCCGGCATCCGCGCCGGAGTCCTCCTCCCGGGACGGTTCGTCGAATCCGCCGTTGAGCAGCTTCAGCAAAGCGTCATCGACCTCGGTGTCGTTGGCCTCGGCCAGTTGCCGGCGCGCACCGAACCCGGCCGGATCGTCCAGGTCCTCCGCGGTGGGCATCAGATCGGGGTGGTGCCAAATGGCGTCCCTGCCTTCGATGCCCCGTTCGTTCTTGAGCGTCGCCCACAGGGTAGCGGCCTCCCGGAGGCGGCGGGGACGCAGTTCGAGTCCTACAAGGGACGCGAATGCCTGCTCGGCCGGGCCTCCCGTGGCACGGCGGCGCCGGACGGTCTCCCGCAGGGCCGCCGCCGAGGGCAGCATCTTCTCGGTCGCTGCGGCGGTGAGTTCATCCACCCAGCCCTCCACCAGGGCGAGGGCGGTTTCGAGCTTTTCGAGTGCCTGGTCCTGGGCGGGGGTGCGCTGGGGCATAAAGACGCCCTGGGACAGGGCCTCCTGGATGCCTTCCGGATTGCTGGGATCCAGATCCCGGGCGAGTTCCTCGATCCGGGACGTGTCAATGTGGATTCCGCGGGCATAGGCCTCGATGGCGCCCAGAAGATGTCCCCGCAGCCACGGGACCTGGACGAACAGCCGGGCATGGGCCGCTTCGCGGACGGCGAGGAAGAGCCGGATGTCGTTCTCCGGGAGGCTGAGGCCTTCGCCGAACTTGGCCACATTGGCCGGCAGCAGCGCCATTTCCAGATCAGCCAGCGGCAGGCCGATATCCGTCGAACCGACCACATCCGCCGAGAGGGCGCCGATAGCCTGCCCCAGCTGCATCCCGAAGATGGCGCCGCCCATGTTCTGGATCATCGAGGAGGCGCCGCCCATCATGGACTTCATTTCTTCCGGCATCTGCTCGGTCATCGCCGCGGACAGCGCATTGGCAATGCTGTTGGCGACCGGCTCGGTCAGCCGCTTCCAGGTGCCCAGGGTCTCCTCAACCCACTCGGCCCGGGACCAGGCCCGGCCGATCAACCCGGTGGCGGGCAGAACCGTGACCGGGTCAAGCCACAGCTCGGCCAGCCTCAGGGCTTCGTCGACGTCGCGGGACTGCTGGGCGGTGACGGACGGATCGGAACCTTCCGCGGCCACCCGGCGGGCATTCTCATGCGCCAACTGCCAGTTGACCGGGCCCTCCGAGGAGGCGCTCATCATGGCCTGGACCTGGGAGAACATCTGGGCCAGCAGGTTGGGATCGTTGGGAAGGCCGGCAGCCTTGGCGAGCTCGGCGGGATCGATGTTTCCGATTCCCTGGCCGCCCATGAGGTTCTTCAGCATCTCCGCCAGCGGATCGCGGGGCTCATCGTCACCGTTGGACGGAGTGAGTGGGTTGGAGGTCATGGTCCCGCCGATCGTCGGTATGGCTTCTTCTCAACTTCACGGTACCTTGCGGCCGGTCCGGCTGTCTGCCGAAACCGGCCTCGTTCGCTGTAGGCAAAGAGCGCATCGGACCCCGGAGCACGTAGGGTGGAAGGTGAAAGATTTGCAGGCGGCGTCCTCGGCCGAGGCCGCCGCTCCAGTGCGTGAAATGCGGGCCCTGCGGCCCGTTGCGCGGCCACGGAGAGGTCCCGAATTGACGATTACCCAGGGCGGGCAGCCCGCCAGCGACCCGGCACCCGGACCGGCCAGTCGCCGGCGGGGCCGGCGCGGCCGCCTGTCCGGAGCCTGGCCGGGCCCGAAAGCGGACAACCGGGCTGCGGCGATGCTGGTCTCGGGCCTGCTGACCCTGGCGCTGGGCATCACCGCCGTGAGCCTCCCGGTTCCCTACGTGATCGAATCTCCCGGACCGACCTTCAACACGCTCGGCGAGGACCGGGGGACACCGGTGATCAAGGTGACCGGGACCGAGGTGTTTCCGGCCGAAGGCCGACTGGACCTCACCACGGTGTACGTGGACGGCGGGCCCAATGGCCCGGTCAGCGTCTTTACCGCCTTCGCGGCCTGGCTCAGCGGCAGCAAAGCGGTCTACCCCGAGGAGCTGATTTTCCCGACCGGCGTGACGAAGGAACAATCGCAGCAGGAAAGCTCGACGGCGATGGTCACCTCGCAGGAGAACGCGGTCGCCGCGGCCTTGAAAGAACTCAACATCCCCTTTGAGCAGCGGATGGAGGTCGCCAGCCTTCCGGAGGGCTCCGCCTCCGGCGGCAAGCTTCAGGCCGGCGACGTCCTGCTCTCCATCAACGACAAGCCGATTACGGCGCTCGCCGTCGTCCAGGCGGAACTGGCGGCGGGAAACGGCGAGCCCGTCACCGTCGTGGTGGACCGGTCAGGCAGCCGCATTCCGGCGACGATCACGCCATCGGTGAGTCCCGCCGGCCGGTTCATCCTCGGAGTGATCCTGCAGTACAAGTTCACGTTCCCCTTCGACGTCGAGATCTCCCTCGATGAGGTCGGCGGACCCAGCGCCGGAATGATGTTTGCGCTGGGCATTATCGACACGATCACGCCAGGGGAGCTGACCGGCGGAACACATGTCGCCGGGACCGGCACCATCAGTCCCGACGGCGGCGTCGGGCCGATCGGCGGAATCAGCCAGAAGATGCACGGTGCACGCGCCGCCGGGGCATCCCTCTTCCTGGCTCCGGCGGAAAACTGCGGCGACGTCGTCGGCCACATTCCGGACGGCCTCCAGGTTGTCAAAGTCGAAAATCTGGCCGGCGCCCGGAAAGCCGTTGAGCTCGCGGCCTCGGGATCTGACACCTCCGGTCTTCCCGCCTGCACCAGCGGCTAGACTGGCCGCGGAACTAAGCAATACCGCCACTCGTGCCATTACTGACGGCCCGCCGCAGTGGCGGCGATAGAATGCAGCAACATCTGAATAACCGCACCGAGTCAATATGTTGACCGATCACACGACCAGTATTTGACGACACAGCTATGAGGTACCGAGTTTGTCCCGTCCCGCCAGCACCGTCCCGCCCGGAAGACCACCAACACGCAGAGGCGCCCTGACGCCGACACTGATCGTCGTCGCCGCCATCGTCGTCGGCTTCATCTTCTTCGCCAGTGTTTGGACCGATGTCCTCTGGTACCAGCAGCTGGGCTTCTTCGAAGTCTTCCTGACCGAGAACCTGGCCCGGATTGCCATCTTCCTGGCCGGCTTCGCGCTGATGTTCACCGCGATGTTCTTCGCCATCCGGATTGCCTATAACTCCCGGCCCGTTTATGCCCCGGATTCGGAAATGCGCGACAACCTGAACCGGTACCAGGCTCAGCTCGAGCCCGTCCGCCGGGTCGTCATGGTGGGCCTTCCGGTGCTGTTCGGCCTGTTTGCGGGCAGTGCCGCATCGAGCCAGTGGCAGAAGGTGCTGCTGTTCCTGAACCAGGAACCTTTCGGCAAGACCGACCCCCAGTTCGGCCTGGACATCAGCTTCTACCTGATGACGCTGCCGTTCCTTGGATTCGTCACCGGGTTCCTCATCAGCGTGGCCGTCTTCGCCGGGATCGCCGGCGTCCTGACCCATTACCTGTACGGAAGCATCCGCATCATGGAGCGCGGCATCTTCACGAGCCGGGCCGCGCAGATCCACCTTGCCGTCACCGGCGGAGTGTTCGTCCTGCTGCTGGGTGTCAATTTCTGGCTGGACCGGTACGCAACCGTGCAGAGCAACAGCGGCCGCTGGGCCGGAGCGTTGTTCACGGATGTCAACGCCGTAATCCCCACGAAATCGATCCTGGCCGTCGCCGCGGTCCTGGTCGCCGCGCTGTTCGTCGTCGCGGCGATCATCGGCAAGTGGCGGCTGCCGATGATCGGCACCGCCATGCTGGTCATCACCTCGATCCTCGCGGGCGGTGTTTACCCGTGGGTCATCCAGCAGTTCCAGGTCCGGCCGTCCGAACAGACCCTGGAGCGGCAGTTCATTGAAAAGAACATCCAGCTCACCCGCGAGGCCTACGGCCTGGATAAGGTCGAGGAAAAGCGGTACAACGCCACCACCACCGCCACCACCGGCGCCCTGGCCCCGGATGCCCAGACCACGGAGAACATCCGGCTGCTCGACCCCAACCTGATCTCCGATGCGTTCTCGCAGCTCGAACAGTTCCGGCCGTACTACCAGTTCCCGGAAACCTTGAACGTGGACCGCTACGAGGTCGACGGAAAGATCCAGGACACCGTCATCGCGGTCCGCGAACTCAACCCCCGGGGGCTGAGCACCAATCAGCAGTCCTGGCTGAACCAGCACGTCGTCTTCACCCACGGCTACGGCATTGTCGCAGCCAAGGGCAACAAGTTCACCGTCGACGGCAAGCCGGACTTCCTGCAGGCCGGCATCCCGACCTCAGGGGTGCTCGGCAGCGAGGAGACGTTCCAGCCAAGGATCTACTTCGGCGAAAATTCCCCTGAGTACTCCATTGTGGGCGCGCCCGCCGGTGCACCGCCGCGGGAGCAGGACCGCCCGGCGTCCGCGAACGGCGACGGCGAGACCCAGTACACGTTTACCGGTGACGGCGGCCCGAACGTCGGCAGCTTCTTCAACAAGATTCTCTACGCGATCAAGTTCCAGTCCTCTGATCTGCTCCTCTCCGACGGAGTCAACGCAGAATCGCAGATCCTTTACGAACGTGACCCGCGGGACCGGGTGCAGAAGGTCGCGCCCTACCTGACGATCGACGGGAATGCCTACCCTGCCGTTGTGGACGGCCGGGTGAAGTGGATTGTCGATGGATACACCACGAGCCAGTTCTACCCGTATTCCCAGCAGGAACAGCTCTCCAGTGCCACCGCGGACTCGCAGACGACGGCAGGCCGGACCCCGGCCCTGCCGAACAGCTCCGTGAACTACATCCGCAACTCGGTCAAGGCCACCGTGGATGCCTATGACGGCGCCGTCACGCTGTATGCGTGGGACGAGGAGGACCCGATCCTCAAGTCATGGCAGAACGTGTTCCCGGCGTCGCTGAAGCCGTACTCGGAGATGTCCGGCGATGTGATGAGCCACGTCCGCTACCCGGAGGACCTGTTCAAGGTCCAGCGCGAGCTCCTGGGCCGCTACCACGTCACCAACCCGGACCGCTTCTACACGAACGAAGAAGCCTGGAGCGTGCCGAACGATCCGACTGTGCAGACTGACGTCAAGCAGCCGCCGTTCTACATGTCCCTGAAAATGCCGGGCCAGGAAAATCCCGCCTTCCAGCTCACCTCGTCCTTCATTCCGCAGATCGTCAACGGCAACGCCCGCAACGTGATGTACGGCTTCCTGGCAGCGGATTCCGACGCCGGCAACCAGAAGGGCGTCAAGGCCGACAGCTACGGCCAGCTCCGGCTCCTGAATATCCCGCCGGAGACCCAGGTTCCCGGCCCCGGCCAGGCGCAGAACAAGTTCAACTCCGATCCGACGGTCTCCCAGGCCCTCAACCTGCTGCGCCAGGGCGCTTCCGCGGTCCTCAACGGCAACCTGCTGACGCTGCCCGTGGGCGGCGGCATGCTGTACGTCCAGCCGGTGTACCTGAAATCCACCGGCGAGACGTCCTACCCCACGCTGCAGCGTGTGCTGGTGGCCTTCGGCGACAAGATCGGGTTTGCCCCGACCCTGGACGAGGCCCTGAACCAGCTGTTCGGGGGAGACTCCGGTGCGGCAGCGGGCGATTCAGCCAACAAGGGACAAACGCCGACGGCACCCGATGGCACTCCGGCTACCCCGGGAACCCCGGG
>JBFGBS010000013.1:0-14990 GCA_041567475.1 Arthrobacter sp. | reverse complement strand
AAGTCCGGCACGACGACGTTCTCGAGGACGATGTCGGCGTTCTCCACGGTGCGCAGGGAGATCTTGTTCTCAATCTTGGTGGCGCTGTATCCCTCGGAGGCAGTGTCCACCAGGAAACCCTTGACCTGGTTGTCGGCCTCGTCCCTGGCGTAGACAACCACCCAGTCGGAGAAGGTGGCGTTGCCGATCCAGCGCTTGGCGCCGTTGAGGATCCAGTTGCCGCCCTCACGCCGGGCCGTGGTCCTGGTCCCGCCGGCAACGTCGGAACCGCCGAGCGGCTCGGTGAGGCCGAAGGCGCCGATCTTCTTCAGCGAGTAGATGTCCGGGAGCCAGGCGTCCTGCTGCTCCTGGGACGCTAGGGCTTCGATGGAGCCGGTGAAGAGCCCGTCGTGGACCCCGATGAAGGTGCCGATGGAGGCGTCGGCGCGGGTGATTTCGGCATGCACGATGCCGGCGAACAGGTTCGAGTAGCCTTGCCGGCGCACCGGGCTGACCAGGTCGATTTCAGCCAGTTTCGGGATCAGTTCAAGGGGGAATTCGCCGCGGTTCCAGCAGTCGACGGCGATCGGCTTGACCTCGCGCGCCAGGAATTCCCGGATTTCGGCCAGCCGGTCCTGCTCCTTGCCGCTCAGCAGTTGCTCGAAGGCGTAGAAATCACCGTCCGCATAGGGGAGGTTGTTGAAGTCGATGGCACCTTTGGACATAGCGTTCCTTCACCCGTGATCGGCAGGAGCGAGAGGGCACAGGCCGTCGCTCCAGCATTATGTTACTCATGAGTAACTTACCGTAGCGCGCCCGGGCCTGCAAGTGGCCGGGCGCACACTCATCACCGGCGGCCGGCCCGCGGCACAGTAAGGGTCCGGCGGGGCTCCCTAGCCCCCGTCCGGACCGAGCCGGCCCGCAGGCCCGGTCGGTGGCTCGGGGGCAGGTTCCTTCAATTCCACGAAAAAAGTGTGGGTTTCCGTGTCGCCCGTATTTTCACCGGAGTGCTCCTGGGCGGACATCCAGCGGGCCGCGCCGGCGGGCAGCTCCACGTCGACGTGTGCACCCTGCGAGGAAAGGCGGCGCCGGAAAGCACTGGCGGTAATCATGACGCTGTCCGGGTGGCTGTGCTCGGCGGTCCTGTGACCCGGCAGATCGGTGTACTCAAGGACGCGCACACGGTCGTTTTCAAGTACCACCCGGTAGTTGTCCGGGTTGGTCTCCACCGGATCCTTGGGCTCGGGACTCTCCGTCATGGCCCGGAGTCTACGCGCGTGCACCGCCGCGCGACAGGGTCCGCCGCGGGCGGATACCCGGGTAAGGCGGAGGCCCGGGTGCCGCGCTCCCCTCCAGGGGAAGCACGCCACACGGGCCTCGTGGGTAGGGCTACTCGGACTTGAACCGAGGACCTTAGGATTATGAGTCCCGCGCTCTAACCAGCTGAGCTATAGCCCCCCGCCTCGGAAACCGGAACGCTCCCCCCGGGGGAGCCGGACCGTATCCGGGCAAAAAACACTCTAACAGGACTCATCCGCCAGCACCGGCACCCGGCCGGGGCAGCCGGCCAGGCGCCGGCACCCGGCGGGGGTGACGGACAGCGTCAAATCACCAGGTCGTCGTAGCTGGCGCCGCGGTAGAGGTCCTCGAACGTCTGCAGCGTCCGTTCCATGCTGTGGCTTTCGACCATGCCGCGGCTGCTCTTTCCCATCGCCGCGCGTTCATCAGCCGGCAGGCCGAGAACCTGCTCCAGCTTTGCGGCCAGATCATTACTGTCATTGGGGGTGAACAGGTAGCCGTTCTCGCCGTCGCGCACCAGGTGCGGCAGCGCCATGGCGTCGGCCAAGAGGACGGGCGTGGATGCTGACATCGCCTCAAGGGTCACGAGGGACTGCAGTTCGGCCGTGCCGGGCATGCAGAACACATCAGCTGCCAGATAGGCCTGGCGGAGTTCGTCGTCGCTGGCCAGTCCCAGGAAGTTGACCCTGTCCTGCAGCCCGAGCCGGGCCACCTGTGCCTCCAGTGCGGTCCGGACTTCCCCGCCGCCCACGATTTGGAGGTGGATGTCGAGGTCCTTGGGCGTCTTGGCGACGGCGTCGATCAGGACGTCTACGTGCTTTTCCTCCGCCAGCCGTCCGACGAAGAGCGCCGTCGGGCTTGCATGGGGTTCGACGGTTTCGTCGGGCTTCAGCTCATAGGCCGCTGCGTCGATGCCGTTGGACAGCGGCAGGACCTTCCGCAGGAAGGCATGCTCATGCATGGCCTTGGCCGCCAGCGGCGTGGGCGTCGTGACGACATCCGCCTGGCCCATGACCTTGCCCATGTCCTTCCAGGAAATCCGGCCGATGATGTTCTTGAACCACTGCGGGAAGGGCAGGAACGGGTTCAGGTTCTCCGGCATGAAGTGGTTGGTGGCGATGACCCGGATGCCGCGCTTTACGGCCTCGTACAGGACATGCTCGCCGATCATGTAGTGGCTCTGGATGTGCACCACGTCCGGCTGGATCCGGTCGAACAAGAGGCTGATTTCCTTCTTGATCTGCCAGGGGAAGGTAACCCTGAAGTACTCATGGGTGGGCACGGCGTGGGAGTGGATCCGGTGGACCGTGGCTTCCGACCTGAATTCGCTGAAACTGGGACCTTTGTCCGCGCGGCAGGCCGCGACGTGCACGTTGTGGCCCCTGCCGGTCATCCCTTTGGCGAGGCGGTAACCGAACTGGGCTGCACCGTTGACGTGGGGCGGGTACGTATCCGCGGCGATCAGAATGGTCAGCGGGCGCTGATTGTCGGGCATGGTCACGGGGAAAACTCCTGGTGGTCACGGTGCTGGCAGCCGGGTCGATGGTGCCCGGATGGCCGTCGGCGCAGGCAATCCGGTCCTGGCTGACGTCTGATCTGACGCCCTAGGACCGGCCCGAAGCCTTGCGCGCGTCTTTCTTGCGTTTGGTGACCTCGGGGTGGTGCCTGGAAAGGGCTATCACTCCCACGATAGCAAGGGTTGCCGCCGCCCCCATCGCGACGGCGGTCACGGGGTGGACGTCCGGGCGCAACTCGCCCAAAATGGCGATGCCGATGGCGATGCCCACGATGGGGTCGACGACGGTCAGTCCGGCGATGACGAGATCCGGCGGACCGCCCGAGTAGGCGCTCTGGACAAACCACGATCCCAGTCCGCCGGCGGCAACGATCGCGACGACGGAATACCACTGGACATTCAGCAGGCCCAGTCCGTTGGGATCCAGCAGGTGCCTGCCGATGATGCGGGTCAGGACAGCCACGAAGCCGAACAGCACCCCGGCACCGAGGATGTAGATGAAAGCGCTCATCCGGTGCTTGAACATCAGGGCGAGCGTGCCGAAGATTCCCACGGCCAGGGCCAGCAGCAGCACCACGGTGAGTTCATCGGTGGCAGCGACCTGATGGTTTTCCCGGGTGACATTCACCGCCAGCACCACAAACAGTGCCGAGCCCGCCACACACGCGGAGATGGCCACCACCGTCGCCCGGTTGATGGTCAGTCCCTGGTCCTTGGCATTGACCACCGTTGTGATGACGAGGGCGATTGCACCGATCGGCTGGACGACTGTGAGCGGCGCGGTGACGAGGGCGACGGCGTTCATCGCCATGCCGGCGCCCAGCAGCAGCAGCCCGAAGATCCACCGGGGATTCCGCAGCAGCCGCAGGAGTCCGTGGGCGCTGAGGGCCAGGCCTCCCGTATCCGCTTTGACCGCACTACCCTGGCGCTGGGCGCCGATCGCGAGGCAGAAGGCCCCGAAAACCGCCAGGAGTATGGCGAACCAGACCATTAGCGCAGGCCGCCGTCGTCGCCCTTGAGCTCCCGGCCCTTGCGCAGGATTGCGCGGAAGTAGGTGTAGCCGGAGATCCAGTGGGCCACCAGCCCGGCGCCAAGGAAGACCCACGCAGCCGCGGCAAAAGCCTCACCGGCCACGGCGGGGAACCTGGAAAGCACCAGCAGGGGGGTCCCCACCAGCAGAAGGCCGGTCCGGACCTTCCCGATCAGGCTCACGGGTAAATCCGGATGGCCACGGAAGAAGAAGAGCGACGCAACCAGCAGGACCATATCCGGAACCAGCAGCGCAACCAGGTACCACCACTCGAGGACGTCCGCGATCACGAGGGTGACGGCCACGGCTATCAGCGCCAGCCGGTCCGCAATCGGGTCCATGACCCGGCCGAGGTTGCTCATCTGGTTGAAGCGTCGGGCGATGTAGCCGTCCACCCAGTCAGTGCTGCTCATGACAGCCAGCACCAGTGCGGCGTAGCCGAATTCCTGTTGGCCCAGCACCAGCCAGACAAAGAGCGGAACGCCCATAAAACGCAGCACGGTCAGCGCGTTGGGGATGGTGAAAACAGCGTCGTGGTGGACCAAGGGCTGGTCCTTCCGGCCGCCCGCGCCGGTGAACTTCATCCTGTGCGCCGCTTCATGGCCGGCAATGTGGTCGCGTGGTAGTCCAGGACCGCCGCCTAGCCCTTGATCAGTTTGCGCAGCAGGTAGACGAACGCTGCCGCCGAGGCAGCGAAGGCCACCATCGGCTGCCAGCGTTCGCCGAGCCGGCCGGCCACCGGGCTGTCCGCCGCGGCTGCGGAGGCGTCCCGGGCGGCGGCCATGAATCCCGCGGTCTTGCCGCTGAGCTGTTCCCGGGCGTCCGCGACTTTGGCCTGGACCACGGCCAGCACGACTTTCGCCTGGGGTTTGAGGTCGAGTTCGGCGTTCAGCTCGTCCCGCACCTCGGTGAGGTGGGCGCGCCGCTGCTCCAGCCGGCGTCGAAGTTCACTTTCCGTCGGCGGAGGGCCAAAATCGGGCTCGGCGGCGGCCTTGGCTTCCTTCTCCGCCTTCGCCTTGGCTGCGGCCTCGGCCTTGGCGGCCTTCGCGGCCTTGTACTGCTCCGATTTCGGATCCAGCACCGCCGCATCGAAGGCGGAGCCTTCCTTGGCGATCCCCAGGTCGTGCTTGAGCCCGCGCAGCGTGTCCTCGGGCATCAGCGGCATGGCCTTCTTGAACTTCCGGAGCCCGACGAGGGCGACAAGCAGCGCGATCACGAGGAACGCAGCACACACCAGCAGCGCGGCCAACCACGCCGGCATGATCGTCGCGAGCCCCATGATCGCGGCCACAACCAGACCGATGACCAGGAGCAGCACGAAGACCAGGGCAACGCCAAAGAAAGCCGCGGCAATGCCCAGCTGGATGCCCTTGCGCTTGACCTCCGCCTTCGCGAAGGCAATCTCATCGTTGAGCTGCCGGGGTGCCAGCTTGAAAATTAGCTTCAGAGTCCGGGGCAGCGCTGAAATGCGCAGCGCCCCGCCTGTCCCGCCGCTGTGACGTCCGCTCATCGGTCCCGCCTAACTGGTTCCATACACCGTTCCGCTTGCGCGGGCTTACCGGGTCTGCACGGCTTCGCGCAGGTCCCGGGGTCAAAACTATCATTCAGGCCCGTGGGCTGGTCCTGGTCCTGCCCGGTGGCGCGTCACGGGTCCCGGACGCCGCCGTGCAGGTCCGCCCATAGTATTGGTCCCTGTGAGCATCCCAACAAATCCCGGCGATTCCCTGAGCCGCCGCCGCAAACTCCTGTACATCCTGATGCTCGGGGCCCTGAATGCCCTTGGACCGTTCACCGTGGACCTGTATCTTCCGGCCTTTCCCGCCCTGGAATCCGGCCTCAACGCCACCCAGGCGGAGGTGCAGCTCACGCTGGCCGGAACATCCCTGGGCTTTGCCCTCGGCCAGCTCGTGGTGGGGCCGCTGAGCGACAAGTTCGGACGTCGGCTCCCCCTGATCCTGGCCACCGCCATGCACATCGCTGCGTCCCTCGGCGCCGCGCTGTCCACGGATATCGTCGCGCTGGGCCTCTTCCGGGTGCTGATGGGCATCGGCGCGGCAGGCGGGGCCGTCGTCGCGATGGCCATGGTCCGCGATCTGTTCAGCGGCTATGCCATGGTCCGGATGTTCTCGAGGATGGCGCTCGTCAGTGGCCTCGCCCCGATCCTGGCACCCGTCATCGGGTCCCAGCTGCTGCTGTTTATGCCGTGGCCGGGCATTTTCCTGTTCCTGGCCGGTTACGGCGTCCTTGTCATTGTCGCCGCGGTTTTTGTGATCCGCGAGACGTTGCCGGTGGAGCACCGGGGACAGACCGGGTTGTCCATGAGGCAGCGGTACGGGGTCTTGTTCTCCGACCGGATCTTCGTCGGGTTGCTGCTCGTGGGCGGTTTGAACTTCGGCGGGCTCTTCACCTACTTGTCTGCGTCCCCGTTCCTGTTCCAGAACGTCTACAGCTTCAGCCCGCAGGAGTACGGCCTGCTCTTCGGCGTTAATTCGCTGGCCATCGTCGCCGGGGTGCAGACCAGTTCGCGCCTGATCAAGCGGGTCCCGCCGCAGTGGATTCTGGCCGGTTCCACCGCCTGGATGTTCCTGATGGCCGTCATGATCGTTGTCCTGGACCAGCTGGGCGCCGGCTTGTGGGGTGTCCTGGTGCCGCTGTGGCTCTATATCCTCGGCACCGGCTTCACGTTCCCCAGCGTCCAGGTCCTGGCACTGGCCAAGCACGGAGCGCAGGCCGGGACCGCCGCGTCGCTGCTGGGAGCGGCCACCTTCACCATGGCCGGCCTCGTCTCCCCTGTGGTCGGCTGGCTCGGCGGTGGCTCGGCGACACCGATGGGAGCCGTGCAGGCGGCCTGTATCTTCCTGGCCGCCGCCGCCCTGTGGCTCATCGTCCGGCCCCGCACGGTCCCTTCCATCCACTAGCGCCGGATCCCGCGGCTCCCGGCATCCCCACCGCGGCGCATGCCCACCGCAGGAGCTGCCGATCGCGGGACATGCCCATTCTTCAAGCCCGGGAATGGGCATACCAGGCCCATGTCCACCTGCCTGCCCCGAAAAATGAGCATGTCCCCTCGGGGGCGCGGCTTATCTCCCCGGCCGCGTCCGCTCCCTGCCGGCATAACGGGCGCATGGCCGCCCGGCCCTGTTCCGGGTACGTGCCGGGCGATAAAGTTGTTGATATGCCCCACTGGCAGGATCCCCCGCCACCACCGGCCGCATGGCAGCGGAGCGACGCCGCGATTCTGCCACTGTGGTGGGAACGGCTGTGCCGCCAGACCAGCGCCCAGGCGGCAGCCATCTATGCAGCCGGACTGTTTACCGATGACAGGCGGCGCCCGATCGCCCAGTGGTACAACGAGACGGCGGACGCGGCGCTCCTGGTGGCCCCCGAGAGTTCCCCCGAGTGGCCGGTGCAGCGGTTCGGCATTTTCTATGCCCCGCCCGGCGGTGGCCTGACGCGGGTGAATTCGGCACCGCACGAGTGGTATCCGCGCCAGCCCCGGCTCTCCCCCACCGAACAGGAGGCGTTCCGGGCCGCCGTGGACGAGGCGGAGCGGTTCCTCCAGGTGGAGATGTACTTCGTCTGAGCCGACCGTGCCCCGGCATGGCATGGCACGGCACAGCACTGCACCGCACAGCACGGAACGGCACAAAAAAGGTCCCGCAGCCGGTGAATTCACCGGCTGCGGGACCTTTTTTGTGCCGTTCCGTGCTGTGCGGTGCAGTGCTGTGCCGTGCCATGCCATGCCGGGGCACGGTCGGCTCAGACGAAGTACATCTCCACCTGGAGGAACCGCTCCGCCTCGTCCACGGCGGCCCGGAACGCCTCCTGTTCGGTGGGGGAGAGCCGGGGCTGGCGCGGATACCACTCGTGCGGTGCCGAATTCACCCGCGTCAGGCCACCGCCGGGCGGGGCATAGAAAATGCCGAACCGCTGCACCGGCCACTCGGGGGAACTCTCGGGGGCCACCAGGAGCGCCGCGTCCGCCGTCTCGTTGTACCACTGGGCGATCGGGCGCCGCCTGTCATCGGTAAACAGTCCGGCTGCATAGATGGCTGCCGCCTGGGCGCTGGTCTGGCGGCACAGCCGTTCCCACCACAGTGGCAGAATCGCGGCGTCGCTCCGCTGCCATGCGGCCGGTGGTGGCGGGGGATCCTGCCAGTGGGGCATATCAACAACTTTATCGCCCGGCACGTACCCGGAACAGGGCCGGGCGGCCATGCGCCCGTTATGCCGGCAGGGAGCGGACGCGGCCGGGGAGATAAGCCGCGCCCCCGAGGGGACATGCTCATTTTTCGGGGCAGGCAGGTGGACATGGGCCTGGTATGCCCATTCCCGGGCTTGAAGAATGGGCATGTCCCGCGATCGGCAGCTCCTGCGGTGGGCATGCGCCGCGGTGGGGATGCCGGGAGCCGCGGGATCCGGCGCTAGTGGATGGAAGGGACCGTGCGGGGCCGGACGATGAGCCACAGGGCGGCGGCGGCCAGGAAGATACAGGCCGCCTGCACGGCTCCCATCGGTGTCGCCGAGCCACCGCCGAGCCAGCCGACCACAGGGGAGACGAGGCCGGCCATGGTGAAGGTGGCCGCTCCCAGCAGCGACGCGGCGGTCCCGGCCTGCGCTCCGTGCTTGGCCAGTGCCAGGACCTGGACGCTGGGGAACGTGAAGCCGGTGCCGAGGATATAGAGCCACAGCGGCACCAGGACACCCCACAAGCCGGCGCCCAGCTGGTCCAGGACAACGATCATGACGGCCATCAGGAACATCCAGGCGGTGGAACCGGCCAGAATCCACTGCGGCGGGACCCGCTTGATCAGGCGCGAACTGGTCTGCACCCCGGCGACGATGGCCAGCGAATTAACGCCGAAGAGCAGGCCGTACTCCTGCGGGCTGAAGCTGTAGACGTTCTGGAACAGGAACGGGGACGCAGACAAGTAGGTGAAGAGCCCGCCGAAGTTCAAACCGCCCACGAGCAGCAACCCGACGAAGATCCGGTCGGAGAACAAGACCCCGTACCGCTGCCTCATGGACAACCCGGTCTGTCCCCGGTGCTCCACCGGCAACGTCTCGCGGATCACAAAAACCGCGGCGACAATGACAAGGACGCCGTAACCGGCCAGGAACAGGAAAATGCCCGGCCACGGCATAAACAGCAGCAGCTGGGACCCGATGACGGGTGCCAGGATCGGGGCGAGGCCACTGACGAGCGCCATCCTCGAGAACATCCGGACCATGGCATAGCCGCTGAACAGATCGCGGACCATGGCCATCGCGACGACGGCCCCGCCTGCCGCGCCGATGCCCATCAGCACCCGGAAGAGGCCCAGCGCGACGATATCCGTGGACAGCGCGGCGCCGAGGGACGCAGCGATGTGCATGGCGGTGGCCAGGATCAGGGGGAGCCGACGTCCGAACTTGTCGCTCAGCGGCCCCACCACGAGCTGGCCGAGGGCAAAGCCCAGGGATGTTCCGGCCAGCGTGAGCTGCACCTCCGCCTGGGTGGCGTTGAGGCCGGATTCCAGGGCGGGAAAGGCCGGAAGATACAGGTCCACGGTGAACGGTCCAAGGGCATTCAGGGCCCCGAGCATCAGGATGTACAGGAGTTTGCGGCGGCGGCTCAGGGAATCGCCGGGATTTGTTGGGATGCTCACAGGGACCAATACTATGGGCGGACCTGCACGGCGGCGTCCGGGACCCGTGACGCGCCACCGGGCAGGACCAGGACCAGCCCACGGGCCTGAATGATAGTTTTGACCCCGGGACCTGCGCGAAGCCGTGCAGACCCGGTAAGCCCGCGCAAGCGGAACGGTGTATGGAACCAGTTAGGCGGGACCGATGAGCGGACGTCACAGCGGCGGGACAGGCGGGGCGCTGCGCATTTCAGCGCTGCCCCGGACTCTGAAGCTAATTTTCAAGCTGGCACCCCGGCAGCTCAACGATGAGATTGCCTTCGCGAAGGCGGAGGTCAAGCGCAAGGGCATCCAGCTGGGCATTGCCGCGGCTTTCTTTGGCGTTGCCCTGGTCTTCGTGCTGCTCCTGGTCATCGGTCTGGTTGTGGCCGCGATCATGGGGCTCGCGACGATCATGCCGGCGTGGTTGGCCGCGCTGCTGGTGTGTGCTGCGTTCCTCGTGATCGCGCTGCTTGTCGCCCTCGTCGGGCTCCGGAAGTTCAAGAAGGCCATGCCGCTGATGCCCGAGGACACGCTGCGCGGGCTCAAGCACGACCTGGGGATCGCCAAGGAAGGCTCCGCCTTCGATGCGGCGGTGCTGGATCCGAAATCGGAGCAGTACAAGGCCGCGAAGGCCGCCAAGGCCGAGGCCGCAGCCAAGGCGAAGGCGGAGAAGGAAGCCAAGGCCGCCGCCGAGCCCGATTTTGGCCCTCCGCCGACGGAAAGTGAACTTCGACGCCGGCTGGAGCAGCGGCGCGCCCACCTCACCGAGGTGCGGGACGAGCTGAACGCCGAACTCGACCTCAAACCCCAGGCGAAAGTCGTGCTGGCCGTGGTCCAGGCCAAAGTCGCGGACGCCCGGGAACAGCTCAGCGGCAAGACCGCGGGATTCATGGCCGCCGCCCGGGACGCCTCCGCAGCCGCGGCGGACAGCCCGGTGGCCGGCCGGCTCGGCGAACGCTGGCAGCCGATGGTGGCCTTCGCTGCCTCGGCGGCAGCGTTCGTCTACCTGCTGCGCAAACTGATCAAGGGCTAGGCGGCGGTCCTGGACTACCACGCGACCACATTGCCGGCCATGAAGCGGCGCACAGGATGAAGTTCACCGGCGCGGGCGGCCGGAAGGACCAGCCCTTGGTCCACCACGACGCTGTTTTCACCATCCCCAACGCGCTGACCGTGCTGCGTTTTATGGGCGTTCCGCTCTTTGTCTGGCTGGTGCTGGGCCAACAGGAATTCGGCTACGCCGCACTGGTGCTGGCTGTCATGAGCAGCACTGACTGGGTGGACGGCTACATCGCCCGACGCTTCAACCAGATGAGCAACCTCGGCCGGGTCATGGACCCGATTGCGGACCGGCTGGCGCTGATAGCCGTGGCCGTCACCCTCGTGATCGCGGACGTCCTCGAGTGGTGGTACCTGGTTGCGCTGCTGGTTCCGGATATGGTCCTGCTGGTTGCGTCGCTCTTCTTCTTCCGTGGCCATCCGGATTTACCCGTGAGCCTGATCGGGAAGGTCCGGACCGGCCTTCTGCTGGTGGGGACCCCCCTGCTGGTGCTTTCCAGGTTCCCCGCCGTGGCCGGTGAGGCTTTTGCCGCGGCTGCGTGGGTCTTCCTTGGCGCCGGGCTGGTGGCCCACTGGATCTCCGGCTACACCTACTTCCGCGCAATCCTGCGCAAGGGCCGGGAGCTCAAGGGCGACGACGGCGGCCTGCGCTAATGGTCTGGTTCGCCATACTCCTGGCGGTTTTCGGGGCCTTCTGCCTCGCGATCGGCGCCCAGCGCCAGGGTAGTGCGGTCAAAGCGGATACGGGAGGCCTGGCCCTCAGCGCCCACGGACTCCTGCGGCTGCTGCGGAATCCCCGGTGGATCTTCGGGCTGCTGCTGCTGGGCGCCGGCATGGCGATGAACGCCGTCGCCCTCGTCACCGCGCCGCTCACAGTCGTCCAGCCGATCGGTGCAATCGCCCTCGTCATCACAACGGTGGTCAATGCCAAGGACCAGGGACTGACCATCAACCGGGCGACGGTGGTGGCCATCTCCGCGTGTGTGGCGGGCTCGGCACTGTTTGTGGTGCTGGCGGTGAATGTCACCCGGGAAAACCATCAGGTCGCTGCCACCGATGAACTCACCGTGGTGCTGCTGCTGGCCCTGGCCGTGGGAATCTTCGGCACGCTCGCCCTGATGTTCAAGCACCGGATGAGCGCTTTCATCTACATCCTCGGTGCCGGGGTGCTGTTCGGCTTCGTGGCTGTCCTGACCCGCATCATCGGCAGGCACCTGCTGGATCCCAACGGACTGGGCCTGCTGAATGTCCAGTGGTATTCCGTCGTCGCGATCGTTGCCGCCGGCGGACTGGGATCGTGGTTTGTCCAGAGCGCCTACTCGGGCGGTCCGCCGGATCTCGTCATCGCCGGACTGACCGTCGTCGACCCCATCGTGGGCATCGCCATCGGCATCGCCATTTTGGGCGAGTTGCGCCCGGACGTCCACCCCGTGACCGCCGTCGCGATGGGGGCGGCGGCAACCCTTGCTATCGTGGGAGTGATAGCCCTTTCCAGGCACCACCCCGAGGTCACCAAACGCAAGAAAGACGCGCGCAAGGCTTCGGGCCGGTCCTAGGGCGTCAGATCAGACGTCAGCCAGGACCGGATTGCCTGCGCCGACGGCCATCCGGGCACCATCGACCCGGCTGCCAGCACCGTGACCACCAGGAGTTTTCCCCGTGACCATGCCCGACAATCAGCGCCCGCTGACCATTCTGATCGCCGCGGATACGTACCCGCCCCACGTCAACGGTGCAGCCCAGTTCGGTTACCGCCTCGCCAAAGGGATGACCGGCAGGGGCCACAACGTGCACGTCGCGGCCTGCCGCGCGGACAAAGGTCCCAGTTTCAGCGAATTCAGGTCGGAAGCCACGGTCCACCGGATCCACTCCCACGCCGTGCCCACCCATGAGTACTTCAGGGTTACCTTCCCCTGGCAGATCAAGAAGGAAATCAGCCTCTTGTTCGACCGGATCCAGCCGGACGTGGTGCACATCCAGAGCCACTACATGATCGGCGAGCATGTCCTGTACGAGGCCGTAAAGCGCGGCATCCGGGTCATCGCCACCAACCACTTCATGCCGGAGAACCTGAACCCGTTCCTGCCCTTCCCGCAGTGGTTCAAGAACATCATCGGCCGGATTTCCTGGAAGGACATGGGCAAGGTCATGGGCCAGGCGGATGTCGTCACGACGCCCACGCCGCTGGCGGCCAAGGCCATGCATGAGCATGCCTTCCTGCGGAAGGTCCTGCCGCTGTCCAACGGCATCGACGCAGCGGCCTATGAGCTGAAGCCCGACGAAACCGTCGAACCCCATGCAAGCCCGACGGCGCTCTTCGTCGGACGGCTGGCGGAGGAAAAGCACGTAGACGTCCTGATCGACGCCGTCGCCAAGACGCCCAAGGACCTCGACATCCACCTCCAAATCGTGGGCGGCGGGGAAGTCCGGACCGCACTGGAGGCACAGGTGGCCCGGCTCGGGCTGCAGGACAGGGTCAACTTCCTGGGACTGGCCAGCGACGACGAACTCCGCCAGGCCTATCTGGCAGCTGATGTGTTCTGCATGCCCGGCACGGCCGAACTGCAGTCCCTCGTGACCCTTGAGGCGATGTCAGCATCCACGCCCGTCCTCTTGGCCGACGCCATGGCGCTGCCGCACCTGGTGCGCGACGGCGAGAACGGCTACCTGTTCACCCCCAATGACAGTAATGATCTGGCCGCAAAGCTGGAGCAGGTTCTCGGCCTGCCGGCTGATGAACGCGCGGCGATGGGAAAGAGCAGCCGCGGCATGGTCGAAAGCCACAGCATGGAACGGACGCTGCAGACGTTCGAGGACCTCTACCGCGGCGCCAGCTACGACGACCTGGTGATTTGACGCTGTCCGTCACCCCCGCCGGGTGCCGGCGCCTGGCCGGCTGCCCCGGCCGGGTGCCGGTGCTGGCGGATGAGTCCTGTTAGAGTGTTTTTTGCCCGGATACGGTCCGGCTCCCCCGGGGGGAGCGTTCCGGTTTCCGAGGCGGGGGGCTATAGCTCAGCTGGTTAGAGCGCGGGACTCATAATCCTAAGGTCCTCGGTTCAAGTCCGAGTAGCCCTACCCACGAGGCCCGTGTGGCGTGCTTCCCCTGGAGGGGAGCGCGGCACCCGGGCCTCCGCCTTACCCGGGTATCCGCCCGCGGCGGACCCTGTCGCGCGGCGGTGCACGCGCGTAGACTCCGGGCCATGACGGAGAGTCCCGAGCCCAAGGATCCGGTGGAGACCAACCCGGACAACTACCGGGTGGTACTTGAAAACGACCGTGTGCGCGTCCTTGAGTACACCGATCTGCCGGGTCACAGGACCGCCGAGCACAGCCACCCGGACAGCGTCATGATTACCGCCAGTGCTTTCCGGCGCCGCCTTTCCTCGCAGGGTGCACACGTCGACGTGGAGCTGCCCGCCGGCGCGGCCCGCTGGATGTCCGCCCAGGAGCACTCCGGTGAAAATACGGGCGACACGGAAACCCACACTTTTTTCGTGGAATTGAAGGAACCTGCCCCCGAGCCACCGACCGGGCCTGCGGGCCGGCTCGGTCCGGACGGGGGCTAGGGAGCCCCGCCGGACCCTTACTGTGCCGCGGGCCGGCCGCCGGTGATGAGTGTGCGCCCGGCCACTTGCAGGCCCGGGCGCGCTACGGTAAGTTACTCATGAGTAACATAATGCTGGAGCGACGGCCTGTGCCCTCTCGCTCCTGCCGATCACGGGTGAAGGAACGCTATGTCCAAAGGTGCCATCGACTTCAACAACCTCCCCTATGCGGACGGTGATTTCTACGCCTTCGAGCAACTGCTGAGCGGCAAGGAGCAGGACCGGCTGGCCGAAATCCGGGAATTCCTGGCGCGCGAGGTCAAGCCGATCGCCGTCGACTGCTGGAACCGCGGCGAATTCCCCCTTGAACTGATCCCGAAACTGGCTGAAATCGACCTGGTCAGCCCGGTGCGCCGGCAAGGCTACTCGAACCTGTTCGCCGGCATCGTGCATGCCGAAATCACCCGCGCCGACGCCTCCATCGGCACCTTCATCGGGGTCCACGACGGGCTCTTCACCGGCTCCATCGAAGCCCTAGCGTCCCAGGAGCAGCAGGACGCCTGGCTCCCGGACATCTACTCGCTGAAGAAGATCGGCGCCTTCGGCCTCACCGAGCCGCTCGGCGGTTCCGACGTTGCCGGCGGGACCAGGACCACGGCCCGGCGTGAGGGCGGCAACTGGATCCTCAACGGCGCCAAGCGCTGGATCGGCAACGCCACCTTCTCCGACTGGGTGGTTGTCTACGCCAGGGACGAGGCCGACAACCAGGTCAAGGGTTTCCTGGTGGACACTGCCTCCGAGGGATACAGCGCCACCAAGATTGAGAACAAGATCTCCCTGCGCACCGTGGAGAACGCCGACATCGTCCTCGAGAACGTCGTCGTGCCGGACTT
>JBFGBS010000012.1:0-15023 GCA_041567475.1 Arthrobacter sp. | reverse complement strand
GGCCCCGGGGGCAGCGTCGGCCCGGGCGCCGCTGCCGTAGCCATCACCGCGGGCGCCGCCCTCATCGTCGGCGGCGGCCTCCAGGCCCTGGACGCCACCAACGTGATCGAACTCGGACCGGCCGGCACTGCCGCCGCCTGGGCCGGCGCGGCGGCGGTGCTGGGCCTCGGGATCGTGGTCTCCGGGCTTCGCGGCCGCACCTCGGGTGTCCTCGGCTTCTTCGCCGTCGTGGCCCTGGTCGTCAGTGCCATTTCCAGCGTCGCGCCAACCGGCGACCAGATCCGCTTCTCGAGCACTGACTGGTCCCCTGCCAGCCTCGAACAAGCTGCGGCAGGGCTGGACATTGTCGCCGGCAGCGGCACGGCGGACCTGACCGGGCTCGCGCTCAACCCGCCGTTGGAACGCGACGTCATCATTCCGTTCCACGCGACGGCCGGCGACTTGACGATCATCATCCCGGACACCGTGCCCGTGCGGATCGACGCCGACTTGACCATGAGCAGCCTGGACGAGGCAAGCCGGAGCCGCGGCGGAACCACCAACGTCCAACGCGGTTACAACACGACCCTGCCCGGCGCCAGCCTGGTCCTCAAGATCTCCGGCACCATGAGCAGCATCGCCATCCAGGAAGGAAACTGACGTGGGCAGCTACGAGGAACCGCACACCGCGGCGGGCAGCAGCGACCCGGCCGCCGGCCCCGGTGTTCCGGCCGGGACAGCGGAGCCGGAGATCCGCGTCGGCACCATCGTCTGGGGACTGATCGTCTGTGCCCTGGCGGCGCTGATCATCATTTCCGGACTCGGCATCGTGGCGCTGAACGGGACCTACGTCCTGCTCGGTCTCATGATCGGCGCCGGGGCGGCGCTCGTGGTCGGGGGAATCCTGTCGGCCCGCGGACGTGACAAAGAAACCACGACAAGGAAGTCTTGACCCATGGATAAGTTCTATAGCACTATCAGGGGCTTCGGCCTGCGGCGTGGCCCGCAGCGGTGGCTGGGCGGCGTATGCGGCGGTATTGCCGCGAAACTGAATGTGGATGTCGCGTATGTCCGGATTGCGTTCCTGCTCCTCAGCCTGCTCCCCGGCCCCGCTTTTGTGTTCTACCTCCTGGCGTGGCTGATCCTGCCGGACCAGCGGAACGCGATCATCCTGGAAAGTTTCCTCGGGAACCGCTCCAAGCGCCTTTGAGACCCGCCGCCCGGACTGAACCGGCGGCACCTCGACCGGTGTCCCCTGCCTGCACGGCGGGGGACACTTTCCGGCGTCACCAGTTGTGTCGTGGCCCACAGACGCCATTACACTCTTAGGTGAGCTCAGCGTGGCGCTCCGCCCTTTTACACCTTCGACCCATGATTTGAGCTGAAACATGAAAATCGGAATCCTCACCAGCGGCGGAGACTGCCCCGGACTCAACGCCGTCATCCGTGGCGCCGTCCTCAAGGGCATCGCCGTTCACGGCCACGAGTTCGTGGGATTCCTGGACGGCTGGCGCGGGGTGGTGGAGGCGGACGTCATCGACATCCCCCGCTCCATGGTCAGGGGCCTGTCCAAGCAAGGCGGCACCATCCTGGGCACGTCCCGCACCAACCCGTTCGAAAACGGCGGCGGCCCCGAAGTCATCAAAGCCAACATGGCCCGGCTGGGCATCGATGCCCTGATCGCCATCGGCGGTGAAGGCACCCTCGCCGCCGCGAAGCGCCTGACCGACGCCGGCCTCAAAATTGTGGGCGTCCCCAAAACGGTCGACAACGACCTGGACGCCACCGACTACACGTTCGGCTTCGATACCGCCGTCGAGATCGCGACCGAGGCGATCGACCGGCTCCGGACGACGGGCGAATCCCACCACCGGACCATGATCGCCGAGGTCATGGGGCGGCACGTGGGCTGGATCGCGCTGCACGCCGGCATGGCCACGGGCGCGCACGCCATCCTGATTCCGGAGCAGCAGGCGTCGATGGAGCAGATCGCCGACTGGATCCGCTCCGCCCACGACCGCGGCCGGGCGCCGCTCGTCGTGGTCGCCGAGGGCTTCGTCCCCGAGGGCCAGGAACTGGCACACTCGGAACGCGGCCTCGACACCTTCGGCCGGCCCCGGCTGGGCGGCATCGCGGAACGGCTGGCCCCCGAGCTGGAGGCCCGCACGGGCATCGAAACCCGTGCGACGGTCCTCGGCCACATCCAGCGCGGCGGTGTTCCGACCGGCTTTGACCGCGTCCTCGCCACGCGCCTCGGCATGGCCGCCATCGACTCAGTCGTGGAGCAGCGCTGGGGCACCATGGTCTCGCTCAACGGCACCGACATCGTGCACGTCGGCTTCGACACCGCCCTGGGCAACCTCAAGAGCGTTCCAAAGGAACGCTACGACGAGGCTGCGGTCCTCTTCGGTTAGGACCGTTCCGGCGGCTGGGTAGGGTGGAGGCATGACTCTAGAGCCCGGTTCCGTTGACATCATCCGGCTCGCCTGGTCCCGGCAGCTGGGATTCGACGACGCCGCGTTCGCGTCCGCCGCCGGGGAACGGCTCACCCGGGCGGACGACGCACGCGGCTCGGTCGACTTCATCCGGCTCTTCGGCACCTCCGTCCTGGTGGGACCGCAGGCGGTGCTGGATGCCGCCGCGGAGATTGCCGACGAGGACATGGCCCAGCATGTCACCCTGCTGACGCTGACCCGCGAGGCCGGCGGCCACGGACTGGGCGCAGCGGCCTTGTTTTTCGCCGATGACCTGCCCTTGGCCCAGCCTGCCGAAGAACTGAGCGTCTCGCACGGAAATGCCGAGGCGCTTGAGCTCGAAAGCCGCTGCCCGCCCGACGACGTCAACGAAGCCAGGCTCTCCACGCTGCCGCACGTCTTCACGATCATGCGCGACGAGGACGGCCGGTCCGTTCCCGTCGCCTGCGGCGCCTATGCGGAGCAACAAGGAATCCTGGCGGACATCAAAGTCCTCGTGGACCCGGCGTGGCGTCATCGCGGGCTGGGGTCGTTGGCCGCTTCGATCGCCTCGCAGGAAGCCCTCGCCTCCGGGCTGACCCTGCAGTGGCGTGCCGATGTCAGCAACAAGGGCGCCTTGGCCCTCGCCCGAAGCCTGGGCTTCACCGCCGGCGGTATCCAGACCAGCGTCCTGCTGGGCTGATCCGGCGGCGGCCCGGCGTCAGGAGTCCGCGGCCTCAGCGAAGAGCGCCAGGATGTCCCCGCGGGCAAACATCTGTGCGGCCGCCCGCGCGGACGGCGTGCCGGCATCAGCGTCGGCACCGGCCGCCAGCAGCTCCCGGACCACGTCGGTGTATCCCTTGAAAACCGCACCTGCCAGCGGCGTCTGGCCCCGGTCGTTCGCCGCGTTGGCGTCGCCGCCGTGGGCCAGGATCAGCCGGACGGTCTCCGCGTGCCCATGGTAGGCCGCGAGCATCACAAGCGAATCCCCGGCGGCCGTTGTCAGCCCCGCCGGAGCGCCGGCCGAGAGGTAGGTGCCGATCAGCCGGGTGTTTCCCTCGCGCGCGGCCTGGAACAGCTCGTGGGCCAGGGCCAGGGTCTCCTCATCCGGTCCGGCTGCCGCCGTCGGGGCCGGACCGCCTGCGGTGCCGTCGGGGTTCATCGGGGTCCCCGCAGGAATCCGGTCTGGCGGCCGACGACTTGTCCGGCGTCGGGGGCGACGATGATTTCCTGCGCCGCCGCATAGGGTTCCTCACCGTCAAAGACGGTGAGGTCTTCCTCAGGGGCGACGGAGCGCTTGATGATGGCCAGCGCCACGGGCCCCATCTCGTAGTGTTGCGCCACGGACGTGACGGTGCCGACCTTGCGTGAGCCGGCACGGACCTCGCTGCCGGCCGCCGGCATGGTGTGCTGGGAGCCGTCGAGTTGCAGGAACACCAGGCGGCGGGGCGGGTGGCCGAGGTTGTGGACGCGGGCGACCGTTTCCTGGCCCTTGTAGCAGCCCTTGTTCAGGTGCACGGCGGTCCGCAGCAGGTCCAGCTCGTGCGGAATGGTCTTGTCGTCCGTTTCGGCGCCCCAGCGCGGCCGCCAGGCGGCAATCCGCAGCGCTTCGGCCGCCATCGCACCGGCCAGCGGGCGGTCGCCCACCGTGGCTTCGAGCTCCGCGGCAGGGACCAGGTATTCAAACCACGGCCGTTCCAGGCCCGGGTGTGACTGCTCCCCCACGACGGCGTAGGAGTATCCGCCCGCGCCGATGTGCGGCCACGGATCCTCCCAGACGCGCAGTTCAGCCCACTCCGGCACCGGACGTGTGGAGCCGAGTACGGCCCACTCCGCGGAGGCGTCGGCAATCTCGACCCGGAGCATGAATTTCATCCGCGTGAGCCACTCGGCCAGCGGCGCGGCCTCGGCGGCCTCCACAATCAACCACGTGGTAGTGCCGTCATCGACGACTCTGGCATCGAATTCGATCCGGCCCTGGACACTAAGGAGCAGCAGCTCGGTGGACTGCCCCGGGCCAAGGTTCGTCAATTGCTGGGAGGACAGGGTGTTCAGCCAGCTCAACCGGTCCGGTCCGGTCACGGTGACGATCCCACGGCAGGACAGGTCAACGACGGCGCTGCCGGCGGCGAGCGCCCGCTGTTCGCGCAACGGCTCGCCGTAATGCGCCGCGACGCCGGTATCCGCTCCGCCGGCTTCGACGGCGCCCGGGCGCGTCAGCAGAGGGCTCTTGATAGTCATAGTGAAGGGAACATCCTTTTCTGGGTATATATTCCGGCGCCGGCGCCGTGACCGGCCAAGAGGGTCAGCGGTACTCGGGATTCTCGAAGTCGAAGCGGGTGCCGTCTTTCCAGGCGGACGGCAGGTTCCCATAGGCCGGGATGCCGCCGGCGTCCTTGAGCATCCGGGCATAGTGCAGGAGGTTCCACGTCATGAACGTGGTGTTGCGGTTGGTGAAATCGCTGTCCGGGCCGCCGGAGCCTTCATCGAGATAGCTCGGCCCCGGCCCGACGGCGCCGATCCACCCGGCGTCGGCCTGCGGCGGAATCGTGAACCCAACATGCTGCAGGCTGTAAAGCACGTTCATGGCGCAGTGCTTGATGCCGTCCTCGTTGCCGGTGATCAGGCAGCCGCCGACCTTCGGGTAGAAGACCCACTGGCCTTTGGCGTTCAACTGCCCCGAATGGGCGTAGAGGCGTTCAATGAGCTTCTTGGTCTGCGAGGAGTTGTCGCCCAGCCAGATCGGTCCGGCGACCACAACGATGTCGGCTTCCTCGACGGCGGGATAGAGTTCGGGCCATTCGTCGCTGGCCCAGCCGTGCTCGCGCATGTCCGGGTAGACGCCGCTCGCGATGTCGTGGTCCACCGTGCGGATGGTGCGGGTACTGACGCCCTGCTTCTCCATGATCCTGCGGCTGACCTCGATCAGTCCCTGGGTGTGTGAGGTCTCAGGGGATTTCTTGAGCGTGCCGTTGAAGAAGACGGCTTTGAGGTCCGAGTAGGTTGCGGGTTTCCCCGGAGTCGTTGCTGCGTCATTCACGGTGTTTCTCCCTGCTCTCGCTGCGGGCAGCGGATAGACCAGTGAGCCCCGGCTGCCCGGTCGCCGGGTATGACCCCGGCGGGCTGCTCGGCCGAGCGGGTTGTTCAGCCGACTTTACTGAGAATGGCGGAAGCGTGCGCCTCCAGGCCGCCGCCCGCCGTCGCGCTTTTGCCGGTGGCTACATCCCAGCGCCACAGCAGGTTGCCTTCCACCAGCCCGAAGATCCGGGTGGCTGCAGAGTACTCCTTGGAATGGCTGCCGCGCATCACCATGTCGGTCGAGATCTGGATCTGGGGACCCTTGATCTGGCCGTAGTAGAGCTCGGAGATCCCGCCCGGGTGGGAAATCGAGACCGAGATGTCAAAACCCCCGTCGTCATTGCGCAGCGCCTCGACTTCATCGGCGCTCTTGAGGACGGGGACGATGTCTGCCGGGATCAGCCCGGGTCCGCCGTCTTCGTCGCGCTGTTTGCGTTCGAGCGCCCAGAACCCGGTTTCAACCGTCAGGGGGCGCAGCTTGACGCCCTCGTCGTCGGTGAGCCAGCTTTCGGCACGGTACTGCAGGTACGGGAGGCCGTTGTGGGTGAACGAGACATGCTGCAGGAAGTGCTCGGAGTCCTCTTCGCCCGCCCCCAGGCGGCCGCGGCCCTCCCACTCACCAATGAGCCAGGAGAGCGGAACGATTTCGGGTGTCAGGTCAGTGGGTATTTCAATCGGCACGGCAGCTACCTCGGGAAACGACGGGTACTGGACGGGTGTGTATTCGGCTTTTTACTTCTGGCCCTTGAAGAGGCGGTAGACGACGAAGCCGGCAAACCACGCCATGGCAAGGCTGGCCACGCCGAGCAGGACAAGGAAGAAGATCTCAAATGCAAGTACGGACATGATGCCATCCTAACGCCTAGTAGAGGAGTAGTTTGTCTATGAAATAAGCCAGCGAGCCCACTGCGGAGACCGGCCCCAGGCCGGCGCCCAGCAGCGCCGGAACGCTCAGCCGTGAGCTGCGGAGAACCACCACCCTGCGGAAGCTCACCAGCACGGCCCCCACCACGACGCCGACGACAGCCGCCGGAATGACGGCGATATTGGAGAACACGAGCCCGGCCAGCGGCGCGGCGAGACCGGCACCGACAATTCCCAGCGGCGCCACCACGCGGTCCGGCCAGCGGATCAGCCCGGCGAGCAGGGCGACCGCGGCGCTGATGGCAGCCACCACGAACATTTCCCTGACGCCATTGAAGCGGTAGGCGGCGATCCACCCGGCCCCGAGACAGGACAGCATCACCCCGGCACTGGAGCCCAGCGTCGATTCCAGCCGCTGCGCCTGGCCGGTGCCGCGCAGCAGCTGGACGACGAAGATGGCCATCACACCGAGCGCCATAAAGCCCGGCGTCCATTCCAGGAACCCCGGGGCCGGAAGGTAGGCCGCCGCGACGGCGGAGCCGATACCGGGCAGGGCAATCACGGCCGCGAGCGTCTTCTTGGCCGGAACCCCGAGGAAATGGGGCCAGCCGATGCCAATGCAGGCTGCTATCAGCACAGCGACGCCCAGCAGGACCTCGGGTGAGGCGTAGGCGCCGGCGACTATGCCGGCAAGGCCCGCCAGCCCGATGATCCCGATGCTCCACGACTTCACTGAATTCCCGCCATTAATTACGTACCTTCGCTCGCTGCGGACACCGTTTGGACCCGGCGCAACCCGGTCAGGGCTGCAGGCGCTGACGGCTCAATCCTGCCCTATGTGACCGGTATATGTCGCAAGGAGACCTGCGGGAGGCGGCCAAACCATGTCCGAAAAGCGGCGTTTGGGTATACTCGGAGGCAGCTACGCTTCCTGTTGCGGCTCCACGCCGGGGGATTCCGTCCGATGAACCGTCGGCGGTGAGACCCCCGGAACGGGCCGCGGGCGGAGGCAAAGAACGGCCGGTGAAAGCCCGGTTCAGAGACGCCCAATGATGCGCGGACAGCCCCTGGAGGAACAATGTCGCACATCCTGCTACTGACGAACAGCACCGGATCCTCGGTGGACGTCCTGCCTGCACTGGAACTACTGAACCACCGCGTGCATATCCTCCCGGCCGAACCCACCGCCCTGCTTGAGACCGACCCGTGCGATATCGTCCTGCTGGACGCCCGCAAGGACCTCGTCGGCGCCCGGTCCCTCACGCAATTGCTCAAGGCCACCGGGCTGAGCGCCCCCCTGATGCTGATCCTGACCGAGGGCGGCATGGCGGCGGTGTCCTCCGCCTGGGCCGTGGACGATATCGTGCTCGATTCCGCCGGTCCCGCAGAGGTCGAAGCCCGCATCCGGCTCGGGGTGGCGCGCGCAACCCCCGAGAAGGATGAGATGCCCTCGGAAATCCGGGCCGCCGGCGTCGTCATCGACGAGGCGAGCTACACGGCCCGCGTCAACGGCGCGGCACTGAACCTCACCTTCAAGGAATTTGAACTCCTGAAGTACCTGGCCCAGCACCCCGGCCGTGTGTTCACCCGGCAGCAGCTGTTGACCGAGGTCTGGGGCTATGACTACTACGGCGGCACCAGGACGGTCGACGTCCACGTCCGCCGGCTGCGGGCGAAACTCGGCGCGGACCACGAGAACCTGATCAGCACCGTACGGAACGTCGGGTACCGTCTGACGCTGGTCCGGCAGCCCGAGGACGAACTGACCGAAGCCTGAACCGCTGCGCCGGACATACGCAGAAGGCCCTGGACCCAATCGGGTCCGGGGCCTTCTGCCTTTGCTCTTATCAGTGGAGGACATACGGGTCGAACGTATCGAGGCCACCCCAGTGGTGGATCCCCCTCGCGCCCGGCGCAACGCCGGACGACTTAGAACTATACGGCGCCGTTCCGGTTCCGGGCAAATCGGTCGCTGATAGCCTTGCCCCATGAGCCCTGCACATCCGGAAAACTGGCCCGTCCGCACCGTCAAGGGAGCAGTGGATGACCAACTGCTCCGGGACCTGCGCGACCTTGCCAGCGCCGCGGAGGAGTCCGACGGAAACCCGCCGCTGTCCGAGCAGACGCTGGTCACGCTCCGCGGGGCCGGTTCCGGAGGGCACTCGCTGCTGACCCTCGCGCTCTACTCCCCCGAGGAAAAATCCGATCCCGCGACCGCCCAGGACCTGGCCGGCTTCGCCGTCGTCGTCGGGGAAGCCGACGGATCCGGGATCCTCGAAATCGCCGTCCACCCCAACTACCGGAACCAGGGCGTCGCTGACCGGCTCGTGGAGGAACTGCGGGACACCCGGGGTTTCGCAGGCCTCAAGGCCTGGTCCCACGGCAACCACGAAGCGGCCGCGGACCTCGCCGCACGGTATGGCTACGGCGCCGTCCGGGAACTGTGGAAAATGCGGCTGACCACTGCGGCGGACCTGCCGGCGGCCGCCCTGCCGGAAGGCGTGGCGCTGCGTGCATTCCGCCCGGGACAGGACGAGGACGCCTGGCTGGCGGCGAACAAGGCAGCCTTTGCCCACCACCCGGAACAAGGCGGCATGACCCGCGCCGATCTCGAGGCCCGCATGGCCGAGCCGTGGTTCGATCCGGCCGGGCTGCTCCTGGCCACCGATTCCTCCGGCAGCATCCTCGGATTCCACTGGACCAAGGTGCACCCCCGGCACGGCGGACATCCGGCCATCGGCGAGGTGTACGTCGTCGGCGTCACGCCCGCGGCGCAGGGCACCGGCCTGGGCAAGGCCCTCACAATCGCCGGCATCCGCCACCTCCGGGATCAGGGCCTCAACGCGGTCATGCTCTACGTTGATGCGGACAACGCCCCCGCCGTCGCCCTTTACCGCCGCCTCGGATTCACCCGGTGGGACGTTGACGTGATGTACGCGCCGCTGGAGGGGCAGTAGCACCACCCCGGGAACCGCCCGGACAGCAGCGCCGAAACCTGGCCCGCCCCGGAGCCATTCCTTGTATGGTTGATGCTAAATCGCGCCAGCATTGAGGAGAGACCATGCCACGGGAATCCGCCGGGACAGTAACGCCTGACCACAAGGTGCGTCCCGTTCGCGCCCGGTTCGGTTCCTCCGAGGTGCCGGCGTCCCGCGCCACGCAGGACCGGATCGACATTCCCGAGTTCGCGCCGAATCTGCGCCCCGAAGGCGATATCAGCCCGGACCGGTTCCTGGACCGGGAACTGAGCTGGCTGGCCTTCAACTCCCGGGTCCTGGAACTGGCGGAGGACCCCAACCTGTACCTGCTGGAGCGTGTGAGCTTCCTTTCCATCTTCGCCTCCAACCTGGATGAATTCTTTATGGTCCGGGTCGCCGGGCTGAAGCGCCGGATCGCCACCGGGCTCGCCGTGCCGTCCCCCGCCGGGCTGAGCCCCATGCAGGTCCTGGAACAGATCGGCGAGGCCGCGCACCGGCTCCAGCAGCGCCACGCCCGGGTGTACGCGGAGCAGATCCGCCCCGCGCTCGCCTACGAGCACATCCACCTCATGCACTGGGAGGAACTCGATTCCCAGGCCAAGGAACAGCTCAGCGCCATGTTCGCCGAGAAGGTCTTCCCGATCCTGACCCCGCTCGCCGTGGATCCGGCGCACCCGTTCCCGTACATCTCCGGACTCTCCCTGAACCTCGCCGTCGTGGTCCGGAACCCGGTCAGCGACAAAGAGCTCTTCGCCCGCGTCAAGGTCCCGGACCAGCTGCCGCGCCTGATCTCCATCGACGGCCCGCGCGCCGGCTCGGTCCCGGGCCGCGTCGCCCGGTTCATCACCCTCGAAGAGGTCATCGCCGTCCACCTGGACCAGCTGTTCGCCGGGATGGAGGTCCTGGAACACCACACGTTCCGGGTCACCCGCAACGAGGACGTCGAAGTGGAAGAGGACGACGCCGAGAACCTGCTCCAGGCCCTGGAGAAGGAACTGCTGCGGCGCCGCTTCGGGCCGCCGGTGCGCCTGGAAGTCACGAACGACATCAACCCGAACATCCGGGCCCTGCTGATCCGTGAACTCGGCGTCGAGGAATCCGAAGTCTATTCGGTCCCGGGTCCGCTGGACCTGCGCGGGCTCTCGGTCATCGCCGGGATCGACCGGTCGGACCTGCACTACCCCAAGCACGTCCCGCACACCTCGCGCCACCTCAACGAATCCGAGACCTCCAAGGCCGCCAACGTCTTCGCGGCGATGCGCCGCCGGGACATCCTCCTGCACCACCCCTACGATTCCTTCTCCACCTCCGTCCAGGCCTTCCTGGAGCAGGCCGCCGCGGACCCTAAGGTCCAAGCCATCAAGCAGACCCTCTACCGCACCTCCGGGGACTCCCCGATCGTCGATGCCCTGATCGACGCCGCCGAGGCCGGCAAGCAGGTCCTGGCGCTCGTGGAAATCAAGGCCCGCTTCGATGAGCAGGCCAACATCTCCTGGGCGCGGAAACTGGAACAGGCCGGCGTCCACGTCGTCTACGGCATCGTCGGACTCAAGACCCACTGCAAACTCTCCCTCGTGGTCCGCCAGGAAGTGGACGGACTGCGCCGCTACTGCCACATCGGCACCGGCAATTACCACCCCCGCACGGCCCGCTACTACGAAGACCTGGGCCTGCTGACGGCCAACGAGCAGGTGGGCGAAGATCTCTCCAAGCTCTTCAACCAGCTCTCCGGCTACGCACCCAAGTCCACCTTCAAGCGGCTGCTCGTCGCCCCGCGCTCGGTGCGGTCGGGGCTGATCGACCGGATCGAGAAAGAGATCCGCAACGCCACGGCCGGCCTGCCCGCCCGGGTCCAGATCAAGGTCAATTCGATCGTGGACGAGGCCATCATCGATTCGCTGTACCGTGCGTCGCAGGCGGGCGTGAAGGTCGATGTGGTGGTCCGCGGCATCTGCTCCCTGCGCCCGGGAGTCCCCGGCCTCAGCGAAAACATCACGGTCCGTTCCGTCCTGGGCCGCTTCCTCGAGCACTCGCGCGTGTTCGCGTTCGCCAATGCCGGCGACCCGGTGGTCTACATCGGCTCGGCGGACATGATGCACCGGAACCTGGACCGCCGGGTCGAGGCCCTTGTGCAGCTCTCCAGCGGAGACGACACCACCTACGTCCTGGACCTGCTGGACCGCTACATGGATCCGGCCACGGCCAGCTGGTACCTGGACAGCTCCGGGGACTGGATCCGGCATCACCTCGGCGAAGACGACACAAGCCTTGACGACATCCAGTCCTGGCTACTGGCGTCCCGCTCACGGCAGCGCTCCGCGAGTCTGCGGTAAAGGCCGTGACGTTGTCGAGTGATTCCCTGGTCGTGGACCAGGCAGACCACCCGGGCGAGGCCATCGCCGTCACGGCGGCGGGGGCGCTGCCCTGGCGGATCAACAAGGAACGCCTTGAAGTCCTGCTGATCCACCGGCCCCGGTACGACGACTGGTCCTGGCCCAAGGGAAAGCTTGATCCGGGCGAGACCGTCCCGGAGTGCGCCATCCGCGAAGTGGAAGAGGAAATCGGGCTCGTGGCCCCGCTGGGCATTCCGCTCCCGCCCATCCACTACCGTGTGCCCGCCGGACTGAAGGTCGTCCACTACTGGGCGGTCGACGTCGACGGCGCCACGCTAGTGCCGGACGGCAAGGAAGTGGACAGCGTCATGTGGTGCGCGCCGGAAAAGGCCGCCCGCCTGCTGTCCAACCCCAGCGACGTCGAACCGCTCACATATCTTGTGGCCGCCTACGAACGCGGCGAGCTGGAGACCTGGCCGCTGCTGATCGTGCGCCACGCCAAAGCCAAGCCCCGGTCCTCCTGGACGAAGGCCGAGGGCGACCGCCCGCTGGCGGCGACCGGGACGCGGCAGGCGCAGGCGGTCGGCCGGCTGCTGCGGACCTGGAAACCCGGGCGCGTGGTCACCAGCCCGTGGTTGCGGTGCGTGGCTACCATCGCCCCGTATGCCAAAGCCAGTGACGCCAAGGTGAAAATGCACGAGTCCCTCACCGAGCACCGGCACGCGCGCAGCCCGCACAAGACCGCCGCCGTCGTCGAGTCCCTCTTCGATAAGCAGCGCCCGGTGGTCCTGTGCACGCACCGGCCGGCGTTGTCCACTGTTTTCGGCCAGCTGGCCAAGCACATGAGCCCCGCGCTGCGGTCCCTGCTGCCGGCGTCGGACCCGTTCCTGGCGCCCGGCGAGCTGGTGGTGTGCCATGTGGCGCGCGGCGGCCAGGAAACGATCGTCGCGGTGGAGCGGTTCCGGCCCTTCGACGACTAGGGGGCCGGACTCAGTAGACTGGTCCAGTGAGCATTCCAACCCCTTACGAAGACCTGCTGCGCGATGTCCTGGCGAACGGGACGCACAAATCGGACCGCACCGGGACCGGGACCATCAGCGTGTTCGGCCGCCAGATGCGCTTTGACCTGGGCAAGAGCTTTCCCCTTATCACCACCAAACGGGTGCACTTCAAGTCCGTGGCGGTGGAGCTGTTGTGGTTCCTGCGCGGAGACAGCAACGTGAAGTGGATGCAGGACCAGGGCGTCAGCATCTGGAATGAGTGGGCTGACGCGGACGGCGAACTGGGCCCCGTCTACGGGGTCCAGTGGCGCAGCTGGCCCACGCCCGACGGCGGCCACATCGACCAGATCGCGGAACTCATCGAGAATCTCAAAGCCAACCCGGACTCGCGCCGCCACATCGTTTCGGCCTGGAACGTCTCCGAACTCAAGGACATGGCCCTGCCGCCGTGCCATGCTTTCTTCCAGTTCTACGTCGCCGACGGCAAGCTCTCCTGCCAGCTCTACCAGCGTTCGGCCGATACCTTCCTGGGCGTTCCGTTCAACATCGCCTCCTACGCCCTGCTGACCCTCATGGTGGCGCAGCAGACCGGACTGGAACCGGGCGAATTCGTCTGGACCGGCGGCGATGTCCATATCTACGACAACCACATGGACCAGGTCCTCAAGCAGCTGGCCCGGGAGCCGTACGACTACCCGCAGCTGCGCATCACCCGCACACCGGCATCCATTTTCGACTACACCCTCGAAGACTTCGAAGTGGTCGGCTACCAGCACCACCCGACGATTAAGGCCCCCATCGCCGTATGAGCACCGAAAACAGCCCGCAACAGGGCACCCGCCCGGAGTCCTTCACCCAGGAGCTCGCCGCCACCGTCACCGGCCTCGGCCTGGTCTGGGCCCAGACCAGCACCGGAGTCATCGGCAAGGACGGCAGCATGCCGTGGAAGCTTCCCGAGGACATGGCGCACTTTGCCCGCCTGACCACCGGCCACCCCGTCATCATGGGGCGCAAAACGTGGGAGTCCTTCCCGGACAAGTTCCGCCCGTTGCCGGGCCGGACGAACATCGTCATCAGCCGGCAGCCCGGCTGGGGCGACACCCGCGCAGCGGACGGCGCCATCGCTGCCACATCCCTGGACGAGGCGCTGCTGGAGTCCCAGTTCGCCCCGGGCAATGAGATGGTCTGGATCATTGGCGGCGGCAGCATCTACGCGCAGGCCCTGGACGTCGCCGACGTCGCCGTGGTCACCACCATCGATTCCTCGGCCGAGGGCGACACCTTTGCCCCGGAACTCGACTACGACTGGACCGCCGGCGCCAGCCTGCCCGCCGAGGGCTGGCTGACCGCGGAAAACGGCACCCGGTACCGCATCACCCTGTGGCGCCGGACGAAAGGCTAAGAATGCTGAAGAAACCCGAAACCCTCTTTGTCCTGGGCTACATGCTGCTCCCGCTGCTGGCGCTGCTCTCGGCGATCGTGGGCCTGACCATGATTCTGGGCGGCAACAAGATCGTCGGCGCGCTCGTGCTGGTGGTCGTGACCCAGGTCTTCGCCTTCGGCGCGGTTTTTGCACTCCGGCGGCGCAAGCAGGCCGTCCTCGCCGAGACCGACCGCCGCTAGCGCCGCGGACCCGCGAATTGCCCGGCGCCGGTGCCGCGGTGACGTAACCGACTGCGCGCACCGGGCCCGAATGTCTAGACTGGCTCAATGACTACAGCAGCTAATCCGTCCGTTGGACTGATCGGTTGGCGTGGCATGGTCGGCTCCGTCCTGATGCAGCGCATGCAGGACGAGGGCGACTTCGCCAACATCAACCCCGTATTTTTCTCCACCTCCAACGCGGGAGGTGCCGCCCCTTCCTTTGCCGACGGGGCCGGTAAGCTCGAGGACGCGTTCGACGTCGAGACCCTGGCGAAGCTGCCCATGATCGTCACCGCCCAGGGCGGCGACTACACCAAGCAGGTTCACGGCGAACTCCGCAGCCGGGGCTGGGACGGCCTCTGGATCGACGCCGCCTCCACGCTGCGCATGAACGACGACTCGATCATCGTGCTGGACCCGATCAACCGTGACGTGATCGACGCCGGGCTCGCCGGCGGAGTCAAAGACTTCGTCGGCGGCAACTGCACCGTGTCCTGCATGCTGATGGGCCTTGGCGGGCTGTTCAAGAACGGCCTCGTCGAGTGGGGCACCTCCATGACCTACCAGGCGGCCTCCGGCGGCGGTGCCCGGCACATGCGCGAGCTCCTGAGCCAGTTCGGCACGCTCAACGCCGAGGTCAGCACGGAACTGCAGGACCCGGCGTCGGCCATCCTGGAGATCGACCGCAAGGTC
>JBFGBS010000011.1:0-15827 GCA_041567475.1 Arthrobacter sp. | reverse complement strand
AGGGCCGTGATCCGTCGGCCGTCCTGCAGCCGGAGCGTGGCCGTCAGCGTGGTGTCGTGGCTGACGGACTGGAGGTCCGCCACCGGATCGTGGAGTTCGACCCGGGGCGCCAGTCCGGCTTCGATCAGGCTCAGGACCATGGCGGTGGTGCCGAACTTGAGGAAGTTCGAAGCCTGGCTGAGGTTGGCGTCGCCGATGATCACGTGCAGCCGGCGGTACTTATCCGCCGTGGCATGCGGTTCGTCGCGGGTGTTGATGATGGGCCGCCGGATGGTGGTTTCGAGCCCCACCTCGGTTTCAAAGAAGTCGGCACGCTGGCTGATCTGATACCCCGGCCGGGAGCCGTCCTGCCCCATGCCGACCCGCCCGGCACCGCAGATGATCTGCCGGGTAACGAAAAACGGGGTCAGCCCGCGGACGATGTCGTTGAACGGCACGGCCCGCGGCATGAGGTAGTTCTCGTGCGAACCGTAGGACACGGACTTGTTGTCCGTATTGTTCTTGTAAAGGTTGATGGGCGGCAGGTCCGGGTCCGCGGCCAGGCGCCGCACCGCGGCCAGGGCCACGAGGTCCCCCGCCGCGTCCCAGCGGACCGCGTCCCGGGGGTTCGTCACTTCCGGGCTGGAGTATTCCGGATGGGCGTGGTCGACGTAGAGCCGCGCCCCGTTGCCCAGCACCATGTTCATGAGCAGCGATCCGGGTTCGTCCGTCCCGTCGACCTCCAGCTCGCCCCGGCCGTAGGCGAGGGCTACCGCCTCGGCGTCGAGGACCGGCGGCTGGTCGGTCAGCTGTTCCGGGTCCGCCGCGCTGCGCTCCAGGGTCCAGCCGCGGGCATCATGCAGTGGTTCCTCGTCCGTGTAATCCCACCGGGTTTCGGCGCCCCCGGCAGCCCGCTGCCTAGTCACCTGGGCGTAGGCCTGAATGACGCGCGCCGACATCATGGTGGCGTTGGCCCCGGGGGCCGACGGCGCATGGATGCCGTATTCGGTCTCCGAGCCCATCACCCGCATGGCACCGCCCGGCGGCAGCCCCTCGGTGGTGTCGACCGGAATCGCCGTCACAGGTACTGGCCCGTGCTGGGCATCGTTTCAATGGACTTGCCGGGCTCCTGGCCTGCCTTGCCCTGGACGATGGTGCGGATGTAGGTGATGCGTTCGCCCTTCTTACCGGAGATCCGTGCCCAGTCGTCCGGGTTGGTGGTGTTGGGCATGTCCTCGTGCTCCCGGAACTCATCGATGACCGCCCGCAGCAGGTGGTCGATGCGCAGGCCCTTCTGTCCGATGGTGAGCAGATCCTTGATGGCGTACTTCTTGGCCCGGTCCACGACGTTCTGCACCACGGCCCCGGAGTTGAAGTCCTTGAAGTAGAGCATCTCGGTATCCCCGTTGGCGTATGTCACTTCGAGGTACTCGTTGGACTTTTCGGTGGCGTACATCGCCTCGACGGTGCGCTGGATCATCGCATCCACGGTCTCCTGCACGTCGCCGTGATGCTCCGCCAAATCCGACTCGTGGAACGGCAGGTCCGTGGTGATGTACTTGTTGAAGATGTCCGCCGCCGCTTCGGCGTCCGGACGCTGGATCTTGACCTTGACGTCCAGCCGCCCGGGCCGCAGGATGGCCGGATCGATCATGTCCTCCCGGTTGGAGGCGCCGATCACGATCACGTTGTCCAGCCGTTCGACGCCGTCAATCTCACTGAGGAGCTGCGGCACGATCGTGGTTTCGACGTCGGACGAAATGCCGGTGCCGCGGGTGCGGAACAGGGAATCCATTTCATCGAAGAAGACCACGACGGGGCTGCCGTCCGAAGCTTTTTCCCGGGCCCGCGCAAAAATCAGCCGGATGTGGCGTTCGGTCTCGCCGACGTATTTATCCAGCAGCTCAGGGCCCTTGATGTTCAGGAAGTAGCTCTTGATGTCGGCTTTGCCGGCCCGTTCCGCGGCGCGGGCGGCCAGCGAATTGGCGACCGCTTTGGCGATGAGCGTCTTGCCGCAGCCCGGGGGGCCGTAGAGGAGGATTCCCTTGGGGGCTTTCAACCCGTGTTCCCGGTACAGGTCCGGGTGCAGGAAGGGCAGTTCCACGGCGTCGCGGATCTGCTCGATCTGTGGTCCCAGGCCGCCGATGTCCTCGTAGGTGATGTCCGGGACTTCCTCCAGGACGAGGTTTTCCACCTCGGAGCGCGGGACCTTCTCCAGGGCGTAGCCGGTGCGGGAATCGATCGAGAGTGCGTCTCCGACGCGGAGCTTCTGGGACATCAGGGCGCCGGAGAGCCGGATGACGCGTTCTTCGTCCGCGCGGCCCACCACGAGGGCACGATCGGTCCCCAGCAGCTCCTTGAGCGTGACGAGTTCTCCCGCCCGTTCGAAGCCCAGCCCGGCCACGATCATCAGGGCCTCATTGAGCAGGACTTCCTGGCCCGCCGCGAGCTGGCTGAGGTTGACCAACGGGCTCACCCCGACCCGCATTTTGCGCCCGGCGTTGAAGATGTCCACGGATTCCTCCGTGGCCGCCTGGCCGCTGTTGCCCGCGGTGGGATGGCGTTTCGGGTTGACCTGCAGGACCGTGCCGAAGCTGTACGGCGGCTGGCCTTCCTGGTCGAGGGCGCTCTTGAGCCGGAGGATTTCGGCCTTAGCCGTCTCCAGCATGCTGACCAGTTTGGAGTTGTTCTGCGTCGCGGACGCGAGCTGCCGGTCTATGTGCCTGAGTTTGTCCCGGAGGATGTTGACCTGGCGTTCGGCCACGGACAGTTCGCTGGCGGCACTGCGGCCGCTGTCGGAGGCTTTTCCAGCCTCCGGCAGCGCGCCGCGCGCCGCTGAGTCGCCTGCCGGTGTGCGGTCCGGATCAGTATTCGGAGTCTCCATCGTGCATCAGCCCCTTCCTGCTCTCTTATTAAGACCTTAGCCCCAAGAAGGCAGATGCCGCTGGCGACATCCAAAATATCCCTAGTTTGTCGTCTCCGGGCTGTCCACGACATTCGTCCCGGCGATGGCGTCGCGGGCGGCACGGCGGAGTTTCTTGTCCGACACGGCGCGTTCACCCACGGCACCGGGCGTCCAGGCGTTGACGTCTTCCTCGTTGAAGTCCGTTTTTGAGGGCCGGCGCTTCACGGAGATGCCGGTGACGCCGTCGGCGAGGCGGCGGGTCACCAGCAGGAACCCGGTGTGGGCCACCATCCGGTGGTCCGGGCGCACGGCCAGGCCTTCCAAGTGCCAGCCGCGGACCATCGATTCCCAGGCGTCTGGTTCGGTGAAGCGGCCGTCGGCACGGATGGCCTCCGCGGTCCGGGACAGCTGCGTCACGGTGGCGACGTAGTTGATCCAGACGCCGCCGGGTGCCAGCACGGTGGCGACCGCGTCCAGGCATTCCCACGGGGCGAGCATGTCCAGGACCACCCGGTCCACGGATCCGGGAGCCTCGGTACGGACGACTTCCTCCTGGAAGTCACCGAGGGAGATCTGCCAGGCGGGGTGCGGTCCGCCGAAAATGGTTTCCACATTGCCGCGGGCGATGTCCGCGAACTCGGCTCGGCGCTCGAACGAGTGCAGGTAGCCGTTGTCCCCCACCGCGCGGAGCAGCGAAATGGACAGGGCCCCGGATCCCACACCGGCCTCGACGACCCGGGCGCCCGGGAAAATGTCCGCCATGGTCACGATCTGGCCCGCGTCCTTCGGGTACACCACGGCGGCGCCGCGCGGCATGGACAGGACGAAGTCCGAGAGCAGCGGCCGCAGGGTCTGGTACTGCTGCCCCACGTTGTTGACGACGACGGACCCGTCAGGGGCGCCGATGATCTCGTCGTGGTTCAGGAATCCGCGGTGCGTGTGGAACGCCCCGCCGGCTTCCAGCGTGATCGTGTTCATCCGGCCGCGCTCATCCGTCAGCTGGACTCGTTCGCCTTCGCGGAACGGTCCGCGCCGGCGGGCGGCGCCGACCGGCGGTGTTCCCGCCGGGCGCAGGGGGGCCTCGTTGGCTCCGACGTCGGCCGGGGTGGGGTTGGCTGCGGTCTCGCTGCTCATGAAGATGGTCCTCGCTCCTGTGATGCTGTGTGGCCGCGGATACGCCTGCGGGCACCGGTCCTTGCCATGGGCCGGAAATTCACGACCGGCATGTAACTCTACCTTTTCCCGCCAACGATCCGGCCCCCGCCGGGGGTCTTACCGGTGATGGCGTGGATAACGGCCGCCTGCCGCAACAGGCCGGTCACCGTTCCGTCCCGGTCAATCACGGCGTACTCCAGCCCCTTGAGCTGGGCCAGGTATTGCACCAGCTCCTGGCCTCTGGACCACTCCGGCACGTAGCTGCCCTCAGCCAGCGCATAGGAGACGGCGTTGACCGGCGTCGAGGCGGCAAGCGGAACCGGGACGCTGGCCACGGCCTCCGGGTCGACCACAGCCACGGGGCGCCGGTCCGGGCCGAAAAGGACCACGGCCGGTGTCCCGCCCGGGGCGACGGCGAGGACATCCGCCACCGTCGCCGTTCCGGGCAGGCCCACGGCGGGTTCGGCGAGGGCCGCGGCGTCCACCAGATGCAGGCGGCCGCGCAGTCGCGCCTGCTGGATCGACGCCGTCGCCCCCATCCACAGGAAGCTGCCGACCAGGGCGGTGATGAGCAGGAGGGTAAGGTCCGGGCTGCCGCCGCTGAGCAGGGGCAGCACCCCAAACCAGAGAGCGAGGGCTATCACGATGATCCTGCCGCCCCAGCCGGCCGCGATGGTCCCCTTCTCCTGGCTGCCGGTTGCCTTCCAGACGGCCGACTCCACGAGCCGGCCGCCGTCCAGCGGCAGCCCGGGCAGCACGTTGAAGAGGCCGATCAGCAGGTTCGCCCAGACAAAGATATTGGTCAGGATGCCGGCGACGCCGGCCGGTTCAGCGGCGGTCAGCACGAGCCAGCCGCCGCCGGCCAGAACGAAGTTGGCCGCCGGGCCCGCCATGGCCACGACCACGGAGCGTCCGGGTGAGGCGGTGAAACTCTCAAACTGGGTGTGGCCGCCCCACAGATTAAGCACGATCTTCTCGGTGGGCCAGTGGTAGATCTTGGCCGTCAGCGCATGCGCGAGTTCGTGCGCGAGGACGGAGATCAGGAGCAGGAGGGCGTAGGCGAACGCCACGGCGTAGGCGCCCAGGCCCAGGCCGGGCCGGCTCTGCTGCAGCACCGGTCCGTAGACGATGACGGTGAACGCCGCGATGATGAACCACGAATAGGCGAGCACCACCGGGATCCCGGCGATGCGTCCGAGGACGATTCCCTCTTTCCGGGCAGACCGTCCGCCGGGCTGTTCGGTCCTGCCGCGGTCAGTGGTGCCGCGGTCAGACACTGGGCCGGCTCCCCGTCGTGGCGGCCTCAATCCCGAACGTCGCCTCCGGGAATTCGTGACGCAGGGCCACGAGCTCCTCAAGATCGGCAACCGTCCGTCCTTGCAGCGTGTCCCAGCGGGCATGCCGGGGGTCCTCCGGCAGCGGCATCAGGTGCGGGATGGCGATGGTGACGACGCCGGACGCGACGGCGGCGGCCACGCCGGGCGTGGAGTCCTCCAAGGCGACGCATTCATGCAGCGTCAGGTGCGGATCCTTCCGCCGGAGCAGGTCGACGGCGGTGAGGTAGGCCTCCGGGTGGGGCTTGCCCTGCGTGACGGTGTCCCCGGTGACCAGGAACTCGAAGTATGGTTTCGGCAGGCTGGCGACGATTTCACGGGCCAGTGAGCCTTCGGACATCGTCACGAGGGCGCAGCGGATGCCCGCGGTGTGCAGCTCCTCGAGCAGTTCGCGTGCGCCCGGACGCCACGGCATGGCGCGCCGGACCTGGCTGATGACGTGCGCCGTGAGTGTGTCGACGATCTCCCGCCGCTCCAGCCGGACGCCGGCGTCCTGGAGGATGCCGGCCGAGAACATCAGGGATTGGCCCACAAGCTGCATGGCCTGGTCGTGGGACCACTGGCCGCCATGGGCGGATACCAGGGTGTGCTCGGCTTCGATCCAGTACGGCTCGGTGTCGACGATCGTGCCGTCCATGTCCCAGAGCGCAGCTTTGAGAACGGGCCGGGATACGGAATTTTGCATGCAGCCAAGTCTACGGGGCTGCCCCGGGTGCGGTGCCTGCGCTACGCCCATGGCGAACCCGGGGGCCGGGCCGGGACGGGCCGGGACCTGCGGCGGCCGCGCGTCCGCGGGATGCGGCCGCGGGCCCGGCCGGGATTCGCAGATTCACGGCGCCTTAATTCCTGCGCACGTGTGCCCCTTCGACGTAGGGTGAGGGAATGAACAGCTTCGAGCCGAACTCCACGGAACCAGGTGCCGTCCCAGAACCGGAACGGTTGCTGCAGCCTGTTCCCGCGGGCCGGCGCGTTACGGTGATGCTTGCTGCCTTTGAAGGCTGGAACGACGCCGGCGAAGCGGCGAGCGATGCGCTGCGGTACCTCAGCAAACTCTGGGGCGGCAAGAAGGTCGCGGCGATCGACGCCGACGAGTACTACGATTTCCAGTTCACCCGGCCCACGATCCGCCGGACCGCCTCCGGGGACCGCAAGATCAAGTGGCCCTCCACCCGCATTTTCAAGGCCAGCGTGCCGGACTCCAACGTGGACGTCATCTTCGTCCAGGGCACCGAACCGTCCTACAAATGGCGGGCCTATACGGCCGAACTCCTGGTCCACGCCGAGGCGCTGCACGTGGACTACGTGATCCTTGTCGGTGCGCTCCTGGCCGATGTGCCCCACAGCCGGCCGATCCCGGTCAGCACCTCCACGGACGACACCGCCCTGCGTGACCGGATGGACCTGGAAGCCTCGCAGTACGAGGGACCTGTGGGGATCGTCGGTGTGCTCGGAGAAGTGGCGCTGCTGGCCGGACTGCCCACGGTCTCGCTGTGGGCCGCCGTGCCGCACTACGTCGCCCAGGCCCCGTCGCCCAAAGCGCAACTGGCGTTGCTGCACCGCATCGAGGAACTGTTGCAGGTTCCCCTCGACACCCACGAGCTGGCTGAAGAGGCTGACGCCTGGGAGCGTGGCGTCGACGAGCTCGCCACCGAGGACCCCGAAATCGCCGCCTACGTGCGCCAGTTGGAGGAGGCCAAGGATACCGCCGACCTGCCCGAGGCCAGCGGGGAGTCCATCGCCCGCGAGTTCGAACGCTACCTAAAGCGCCGCGGCAAGGACAAGCAGTAGGACCGCGCCCGCCGGAGCCAACCGGCCGGCGGGCGCCTCGGCCCGCCGCCCGGTTGGCTCCGGGCTAGAGTTCGACGCCGAGCAGGGCGTTGACGGCGTCGCTCACGAGCGCCGCGTCGAGCTCGCTCACGGTCGATCCGGCGTCCGGATCCGCCAGGGCGTCCTGCGCCCACGCGTCCACGGCAGCCAGCGCGCCGGGAGCATTCAGATCGTTGGAAAGCTCGGACCGCATGGCGGAAATAAGCGCGGCTGCCGTGCCCTGCCGGGCCGCGGCGAGGGCGGAGCGCCAGGTCGCCAGCCGGTCCTTGGCCTCGGCAAAACCGGCGTCAGTCCACGACCAGTCGTCCCGGTAGTGATGCGCCAGGATGGCCAGGCGGATGGCCGCCGGATCCTCTCCGGCGGCACGCAGCCGGGAGACGAGCACCAGGTTTCCCTTGGACTTGCTCATCTTCTCGCCGTCCAGGCCCACCATGCCGGCGTGCGCGAAGTGCCGGGCCAGCGGTACCCCGGCCAGGGAATAGGCGTGTCCGGCGCCCATCTCATGGTGCGGGAAGACCAGGTCCGACCCGCCGCCCTGGACGGTGAACGGCGCCGGGAGGTACTTCTGGGCGATGACGGTGCATTCGATGTGCCAGCCGGGGCGTCCCGCGCCCAGCTCCCCGCCGGGCCAATGGGGTTCACCGTCGCGGGCAACCCGCCATAGCAGGGGGTCCAGGGCCTGGCGCTTCCCGGCCCGGCCGGGATCGCCCCCGCGTTCGGCGAAGAGTTCGAGCATGTCCGCGTCGGAGAGTCCCGATACCGTGCCCAGGGTCCAGGCGGCGTCGGCGTCGGCGCTGTGCTTGCCTGCCGCTTCGACGTCGTAGTAGACATCACCGTCGGGCTCGCCGTTGGTGCCGGCAACGCGGTAGGCCAGCCCCGCATGCAGGAGCCGTTCAATGGCCGGCACGATCATCGGAACGGCTTCCACGGCGCCGACGTAGTGGTCCGGAGCGAGGACGTTGAGCGCTTCCATGTCGGTGCGGAACAGTTCGATTTGGCTGGCGGCCAGTTCCCGCCAGTCCACGCCTGTCGCCGTCGCGCGCTCCAGCAGCGGATCGTCGACGTCGGTGACGTTCTGGACGTAGGCGACCTCTTGGCGGCCGTCGCGCCAGGCACGGTTCAGCAGGTCAAAAGCGACGTAGCTGGCGGCGTGTCCCATGTGGGTGGCGTCGTACGGGGTGATCCCGCAGACGTACATCGACTGCTCCCCCGCCGCGTCCAGCGTGACGAGGCCGCCCGCTGTGGTGTCGAAGATGCTGAGGGCAGGCATGCTGCCGGGCAGGCGGGGAACAGGGCGGGAGATCCAGGACTTCACAGCCCAAGCTTAGTGCTAGGGGCTGATGACGTTGAAACCAAGCAGGAGGTACAGCGCCAGGCCCAGCAGGATCCGGTACCAGACAAAGAGCCGGTAGCTGCGCGTCGAAACGAACTTCAGGAACCAGCCGATGATCACATAGCCCACGACGAAGGCGATCGCCGTGGCCAGCGCCGTTTCCGGCAGGCCGTACGGCCCGGTGATGCCGTCCTTGGAGACCACCTTGTACAGCTGGTACAGGCCGCTGCCGAAGACGGCGGGGATAGCCAGCAGGAAGGAATACCGGGCGGCGGATTCCCGGGTGTAGCCCATCAGCAGCCCCGCCGTGATGGTCCCGCCGGAGCGTGAGACGCCCGGGATCAGGGCCATGGCCTGGGCGAAACCGTAGAGGATGCCGTGCTTGTAGGTGAGCCGGCTGAGGTCCCGCTCCTGGCGGCCGACGGCGTCAGCAATGGCGAGGATCATGCCGAAGACAATGAGCATGGTCGCGACGATCCACAGGCTGCGGAGCACTGATTCGATCTGGTCCTGGAACAGCAGGCCGAGGGCGATGATGGGCAGGCTGCCGAGGATGACCAGCCAGCCCATCCTGGCGTCGGGATCCTGCCGCGACACCTTGCCCATGAGGGACCCGGCCCAGGCCTTGACGATCCGGACGATGTCGTGCCAGAAGTACACGATGACGGCGGTTTCGGTGCCGAGCTGGGTGATGGCGGTAAACGCCGCACCGGGATCCGCTGCGTTGGGAAGGAACGATCCGACGATTCGCAGGTGGGCACTTGAGGAAATCGGGAGGAACTCCGTCAGCCCTTGGATAAGGCCCAAAAAGGCCGCTTCAAACCAGTTCACGTTTATAGACCCTACGTCATGGAGCCGCCCGAATCCCCGTAAGCTTGCAGACATGCAGCAGCGTTATGTCGGCAACAGTGGGTTGCGTGTATCTGCCCTTTCCCTGGGGACCATGTCCTGGGCCCGGGAAACCGACGACCAGGATGCCTCGTCGTTGCTTCGGAGTTTTGTCGACGCAGGCGGAACCCTCATCGACACGGCGGCGTCCTACGCGGACGGCCAGGCTGAGGCGATGCTGGGCCGGATGCTCGGCGACGTTGTCTCCCGCTCCGAGATCGTGATCTCCACGAAGGCCGGGCTGTCGACGTCGAACGGCCGCCGGAGCGTCGATACGTCCCGGAACGGGATGCTGTCCGGGCTCGACGCGAGCCTGGCCAGGCTGGGGACGGACCACGTGGACCTCTGGTTCGCCCATGCGTGGGACCCCAACGTGCCTCTTGAAGAAACACTGTCCGCACTCGATTTCGCCGTCCGGTCCGGGCGGGCCCGCTATGCGGGCATTTCGAACTTCAGCGGCTGGCAGACCGCGAAGGCGGCCGCCGTCGCCGGTTTCCCGCTCGTGGCCAGCCAGTCCGAATACTCCCTCGTGCACCGCCGGCCTGAGCTCGAACTCATTCCCGCGATCGAGGACGCCGGGCTGGGCCTGCTGGCGTGGGCCCCGCTGGGCCGCGGTGTGCTGAGCGGAAAATACCGGGGTCACATCCCGACGGATTCCCGGGCCGCGCACCAGCGGCTTGCCAGCTACGTGGAGCCCTACCTGGAGGGACCGGCCTCCAGCGTGGTCGAGGCGGTGGCCATGGCGGCCAAAGGCCTCGGCCGGACAGCCCTGGATGTCTCACTGAGCTGGTTGCTGTCCCAGAACGGTGTGGCTTCGGCCATCGTCGGTCCGCGGAACCCGGTCCAGATCAAAGAGATCCTGGACGCCAGCCTGGCGCCGTTGCCGCCGGAAATTGCGCGCGCCCTCGAAGACGTGTCAGAGCCGGGCTAAGCGGCTCCCGGCCCCCGTTTCAGGGCTGCTCGGACTCCTGGAGGATCTCCAGATCCTCGTCGTCATCGATGTCCTCGTCGTCGTCATCGTCCTCGTCCTCGATCACCTGCAGCGGCGTGACTTCGCCATACGCTTCGTACAGGGCGTCGTCGTAGACTTCGAAAGCGTCGGCGACGGCGAAAAAAGCTGCCTCCACTGCGGGGTCACTTTCGCCCCTCCGTGACTCGGCGGCTGACAGGTGCTCTTCCAATGCGGTAGTAAGGGACTCAAGCGCGACACGCGGATCGATGCTCATGACTTCACGTTAGCCGGAAAAGGACGAAAATGGAGAGCAATGAAAGAACATTTTCTGAGCAGTTCAGTCCAGCGGGAACGGGACTACGCGCGTCAGTACGAGTATCTCGTAGTGACGGTCAGCCCTGAGGATTCCCTGCCCGACGCGCGCCGCCGCCTCGTGGAACATTCCGAGTACGGCAAGTGGGAACTCGAACGCAGCGTCCTCTATGTCGGCGGCGGCCGGCGGTTCTGGCTCCGCCGCAAAGTCATCCAGGTTCAGCGCACCGTCTGACCCGGCCCGGGGCGGCTATTGCGGCTCGAGCGGGCCCAGCCAGGCGTTAGCCACCGTGGCATGCGCCGATTCGTCATCGGAGGGGTGGAACATTCCCGCCAGCACGTCGCGGTAGAGGCGTTCCAGTTCGGAGCCGCGGAAGTAGCTGGAGCCGCCGGCGACCCGGATTGCCAGATCCACGACCGTCCGGGAGGTTTCCGTTGCCCGCACCTTGAGCCCGACCAGCCGCGGGAACCAGTGGGTACCGTGATCGGCGAGGTTGTCCACGTCTTCGGCCAGGCGGGAGAGCTGCGGGTACAGGGCGTCCATGGCCATCGCAGCCTCCGCGATCTTCCATCGGATGTCCGGGTCCTGGTCGTAGCGGCGGCCGCCGTTCTTGAATGAGGTCCGGCGCTGGACGGCTTCGACCCCGAGGTTGAGCGCACGCTCGCCGAGGCCCGTATAAACGGCGGCGAGCAATATTTCGAAGCTCGCGAAAATGGCGAAGATCAGGGGGTCTGCATTCGGGCCCACCGGGAGTTTCCGGAAGATACGTCCGGCCGGGACGGCGGCGCCGTCCAGGACCGTTGTGTTGGACTGGCTGGCCCGCATGCCCAGGGTGTCCCAGTCCGGCAGGATCGAGTAGCCCTCGGTCTGGCGTGTGATGAACCCGTGGATAAGTTCACCCTCGCCGTCCCTGGCCGCGGCGTCCTTGCCGAAGATCCCGAGCCGGGTCCAGGCCGGCGAGAGGCTCGTGAAGATTTTTCGTCCGGTGAAGCGATAGCTGCCGTCGGGCTGCGGCGCCGCCTCGGTGCGCGAATCGAACAGGACGGCATCGTTGCCTGCCTCCGAGTTGCCGAACGCGAAGATCTCCCCGTCGGCGGCCTCCCGGAGGACAAAGTCCAGTGAGGTGTCGCCGCGGGCGGCCAGGAGCTGCGCGACGCCGGTCCAGACAAGGTGCATGTTGATGGCCAGCGCCGTGGCCGGGGCGGCCGTCGCCAGCCGCCGCTGAAGCTGCGCCGCGTCGGCGAGCCTGAGCCCCAGGCCGCCGTCGGACGCCGGCACGAAAATCTTCAGGTAGCCGGCCGCGGTGAGGTCTGCGAGGTCTTCGTGGAAGAACGCGTTGTCACGGTCGTAGCCGGCTGCACGGTCCCGGATCCGCACCAGCAGGGCATCGGGGAGGATCTCTTCGGGCGTCATATGGCGGTGATCTCCAGTGTCTGGGACTGCGGTCTTAGTAGTTGGTGAGGAGCGTGTCCAGGACCCGGGCGCCGAACTTGAGTGAGTCTGCCGGGACCCGTTCGTCAACGCCGTGGAACATCCCGGTGAAGTCCAGTTCGTCGGGGAGCTGGAGCGGGGCGAAGCCGTACCCGGTAATGCCCAGCCGGCTCAGGGATTTGTTGTCGGTGCCGCCGGAGAGTGTATAGGGCAGGACTTTGGCGCCGGGGTCTTCGGTGTGCAGGGCATCGATCATGGAATCGACCAGGTTGCCGCTGAACGGCACCTCGAGGGAGACGTCGTTGTGGACGTAGTTGATGTCCACGCCGGTGCCGGCAAGCTCCCGCACGATCTCCAGGACCTGCTGCTCCTGGCCGGGCAGGGTCCGGCAGTCCACCAGCGCTTCCGCCGACTCCGGGATCACGTTGTGTTTGTAGCCGCCCTTGAGCAGCGTGGGGTTGGTGGTGTTCTGCAGGGTGGCTCCGACGAACCGGGCCACGGTGCCCAGCTCCTTGAGGATCTTCTCCGGATCGTCCGGGTCGAATTCGACGCCCGTGAGTTCCGTTACGCCATCGAGGAACTGCCGGGTGGTGGGAGTCAGTTCCACCGGCCACTGGTAGGAGCCGATGCGCGAGACGGCGCCGGCGAGCCGGGTGACGGCGTTGTCCGTGTTGATCTGGGAGCCGTGCCCTGCCCGGCCGTGCGCGACGAGCCGCAGCCAGGACAGGCCCTTCTCGGCCGTCTGCAGCAGATAGGTGCGCTGGCCGCCGATCGTGGCGGAGAAGCCGCCCACTTCCGAGATGGCTTCCGTGGCGCCCTCGAAGAGTTCGGGGCGTTTGTCGACGGCGTAGCGGGCCCCGTAGGTACCGCCGGCCTCCTCGTCCGCGAAGAAGGCGAAAATCAGGTCGCGTTTGGGTTTCCGTCCGGTCCGGGCGAAATTCCGCAGCACGGACAGGATCATGGCGTCCATGTCCTTCATGTCCACGGCGCCGCGGCCCCAGATCATGCCGTCCTTGAGTTCGGCCCCGAAGGGATCGACCGACCACTGGTCGCGGAGGGCGGGCACCACGTCCAGGTGTCCGTGGACCACGAGGGCGCTGGCTGAGGGGTCCTCCCCCGCCAGCCGCGTCACCACGCTGGCCCGGCCGGGCGCGGCTTCGAAGATTTCCGCCTCCAGCCCCACCTCCGCCATCAGCCCGGCGGTGTACTCGGCCGCCGCGCGTTCACCCGGGCCGGTGCCGTCGCCGTAGTTGGAGGTGTCGATCCTGATGAGCTCCTGGCAGATCCTGACAACTTCATCCTCGGGCCTGATCTCAGTCATGGGAAAACTCCTCGCGGCGGTGGGTCGTGTACTGGTTTCAGCCTACCCACAAGCCCCGATTATTTGTTTCCGGAAAGTTCGTGCTAGAGTCTTTCTCGCTGCTCCGGAGAAAAGCAAAACGCTGAGAGGCGAAACGAACTCCGGATTACCACCTGCGCGGGTGGCGGAATGGCAGACGCGCTAGCTTGAGGTGCTAGTCCTCGAAAGGGGGTGGGGGTTCAAGTCCCCCTCCGCGCACAAGGGAAACCCCCTAGAATCCAAGGATTCTAGGGGGTTTTTTCTGTCTCCGATGCCTGGCGGCGTGGGCTGTACGCCAAGTCCCGCATCAATGCGTTCGGCGGCCCGCACCGGGTCGGGATCAGGTCTTGGCGCCCGCCGCGGGTACTTTCACAAACGGATGGCTGCCTGTGCGCTGACGAGGGCTCCGGCAATGGTCATGGCGGCTTCACCCAGCGCCTCGTGTTGCGTTTCGGCGCGGCCTGCGATTTCCTGCTCGAGCCTGATGTCATGCCGGGATACGTCCGTGAAGTGGCGTGCAAGGGGGAACAGCCCGACCATCGCACCGCTTTCCAAGTGGGCCAGGGCCGCGATCAGGTCTTCGATGCCCTCTTCGGCGTTCATGGGCTCATCGAAGGAGGCCAGATCGCAGATGTCCCCGTTGACCGTTTCGGCCACGATGTAGTAGGCGGCGTCGTTGGGGTCCTGACGTCCGGCGCACGCCCTGACTCCGCCCTGGGCCACGAACAACCTGACGATGTGTTCAGCATTGATCGCCGATCCGCCGGGTCCCCGGACGTACTTGGCCATGAGCCAGCCCTCTCTGTCAGCTGCCCGCGGCGGGGATCCGGCGGCATCCGCCTCCGTCCGCAGACATCGTCCGCCCATCCCACCACGCGCGGAGCGTTTTTGCACCCGTTTTGCCGAAGAATGTCGGGAATTTCTGTCCGGCGGGGCCGAGCCGGTAACAATCAGGATACGGGCGCACCGTGTGGTCTGGATCACATGCCGGGGGCTGCATAATAGTCAGCACGATCGTACGAAAATGCGAAAGTACGAAAGACCCTATGCAGGACAGCAAAATCAGCGTATAGAGCAAAGGCGGACCCAATGAGCATTGAAATCGCAGAAATTGCCACCATCGTTGGAGCGACGGCACCCGCCGACCTGACCTCCGCGACCCGGGCCATCACCGACGCCATCGCCCGGGTCGAAGTCGAACACCCCGGCTACCGGCACTCCAACCCGAACGAGATCCGCTGTGTCGCCCGGGGCTGTTCACAGTACATGGACATTCCGGTCGGGCCCGGCCATCGGGATGCCGCAGCCATGGCGTACGCCGCGCACCGTGCCGCGCACATCGACGCCCTGCTCGTGGACCAGCCGCCGCTGCTGTAGCCCGCCGAGCTGCTGTAGCCCGCCGAACGGGCCTGTTGACCGTCCCTCACCAGAGACCCCCGGAGAGTCGTTACTCTCCGGGGGTCCTTTTATTGCCCGGGTTGCTGCCCCGGCGCCGGGCCCATCAGGACTCCGGCCCGAGCGCCTTCCGCATGGTCTGTGTCAGCGAGCGGTATCCCGGATTCTCCGCCAGGTCATCGACGAGGACCACGCCGCCGGGTCCGGCCAGCGGGATGCACCAATTGGGATATTCGGTACTGGTCCCGGGCTGGTTTTGCGTCCGGGTCTCCCCCACCGCGTCAACCAGCGCCACGCCCAGGAGCGAGGACGGCGACAGTGCGCTGAACGCATAGAGGGCATCGATAGTGGCCCGGGTATCCGGGCCGGCGGACGGCGTGCCGGCGGCGGCGGGTGACTCCGGCAACAGCCCGCGCTCCCGGACCAGCGCCAAAACCGCGTCCTGCTCGGCAAGGGCTGCGGCGCGTTCCTCCGCGACCGGGCGCCCCAGCAGCCCCAGCGATTCCCGGAGCGTCACGTGCTCGCCGGCCAGATAGCCCGCCGTCGGCGGCAGATCGTGGGTGTTGACGCTGGTCAGGCACTGCTGACGGTAACGCTCCGGCGGGATGGGGCCGTCGGCGTCGTGCTCGAACCACACAATGGAGGTGCCAAAGATGCCCCGCTCCGCCAGGTAGTCGCGGACCCAGGGTTCGAAGACGCCCAGGTCCTCGCCGATCACCACCGCCCCGGCCCGCTGCGCCTCCAGGGCCAGGATGCCGATGAGGGCCTCGTGGTCGTAGTAGACGTACGTGCCGTGCCCGGGCCCTGCCCCCTCCGGAATCCACCACAGCCGGAACAGGCCGAGAATATGGTCCACACGGACCCCGCCGGCGTGCCGGAGGATCGTCCGCAGCATGTCCCGGTAGGCCGCATACCCCGAGGCGGCAAGCCTGCCCGGATGCCAGGGCGGCTGGGTCCAGTTCTGCCCCTGCTGATT
>JBFGBS010000010.1:0-16484 GCA_041567475.1 Arthrobacter sp. | reverse complement strand
GGCTCCTCCGGCTGAGGCGGCGGCGACGGCGCGGGCAAAGTCCGTGGCGGGAATCGCGGCGGCGATCTGGACGGCGTCACTGAAACGGTCCATGTCCCGCAGTTCCGGGAGCATCCCGATGTCGAGGCCTGCTGCGGCGAGGCGGGCGTGTTGTGCTCTGCCGGTGGCTCCGGTGGACATCGGAATGCCGCGGAGCAGGGCGCCGTCGGGCCGGCGCAGTGCCAGGGCCCAGAATCCTCCGTCGCTGGCCGGTCCCAGCCACGCCCCGCACCGGGGCGCGGCGGCGGACCAGTCCTCGAACAGGTCGGCGAGGTGCTGGGAGGAAATCTGCGGGGTGTCCATGCCGATGATCAGCAGCGGGCCCGGTACGGCGTCGCAGATCGCTGCGAGCCGTTCGTCGAGGCGTCCTGGGGCCTGCGGGACGACCACGAACTGTGCCGCGTCCCGTGAGGTCGGGGTGCCGTCCATCACGAGGAGCCGGCCCCGGACCGGCAGTGCCCGGACGGTCTCCAAGGTGCGGGTCAGGCTCAGCTGGGCCAGGGCGGCCGCGGCGGCCGGGGCCAGCGGGGGAGTGAGCCTGGTCTTGACCCGCCCCGGCAGGCACTCCTTGGCCACCACAGCGACCGTCAGGTCCACGGTGCTCATGGCCGTCTCCCGCTGCCGCGCTCCGGCCGGGCGGGTCCCGGCAGGGCCGCTTTGGCAGCCCTGAGCTGGGCAGACATGTCGCGGACGGCCGTGGCGGTGCCACGGACGGTTCCGGTGACCTTGGATTTTCCGGTGCGGGGGGCGTAGGGCACCGGCAGTTCCAGGATCCGCCAGCCGTTCCGGTGGGCCTTGAGGAACATTTCCAGCGGGTAGCCGCTGCGGCGGTCCTGCAGTCCCAAAGACAACAGTCCGGTCCGCCGGGCGGCGCGCATCGGGCCGAGGTCCGTGATCCGTTCCCCGGTCAGCTTCCGCAGCCGCCGGGCCAGCACCGCGTTGGCGATGCGGGCGTGCAGCGGCCAGGAGCCACGCTGCGGCCGGCGGGCGCCCAGGACCAGATCGGCGCTGCCGGACAGCAGCGGCGCCACCAGCGGCGGCAGCTGCGCAGGGTCGAGGGAGCCGTCACAGTCGCAGAAGGCAATGTAGTCGGCCGTGGCGGCCAGCAGGCCCGCATGGGCGGCCGCGCCGAACCCCCGGCGTTCCTCCCGGACGACGACGGCCCCCAGACCGGCGGCGATGTCCGCGGAACCGTCCGTCGAGCCGTTGTCCACCACGATGGCCCGGTACCCCGCCGGCATCCGCGAAAGCACCCATGGCAGGGCGCCGGCCTCGTTCAGGCACGGCAGGACCACGTCCACAGCGGATCCGGTCTTCTCCGTCACCCCTTTAGGCTACGGAGTTTCGCGTCCCCGGGGGCAGGGAATTTCTTAGGGAATCACTACGGAGTGCCCGCGCCTCGTGTTAGGCCACGCCGGAGAGGATCGGCAGCGCGGCCTTTAGCGCCGGTCAGGTAGTCTGAGATACACAAGATTCACAAGATACACAGACATTCACAGGAGCAGGTGTGGAGAATCCTTTTCGGCCGACCGCGGGAGCCACTCCGCCTGACCTGATCGGCCGCGGGGGAGTCCTCGACGAATTCGCGTACGGACTGCGCATCGGCTCGGGGGCCCCCGGGCTATTGACCATCTTCACCGGTGCCAGGGGCATCGGCAAGACCGTCATGCTTGGCGCCGCAGAAGACCTGGCCATGGACAACGGGTGGGCCGTGGTCAGTGAGACGGCCACCGGTGGATTCGTCGGCCGGATCGGTGAGTCGATGCGCCTGCTTACGGATAATCTCGGAGACGGGCCCACGGGCCGAAGAATCACTGCCTTGGCCGTGGCCGGTTTCTCCGTCACGACCCAGTTGGCTCCCGAGGCGCAGGTGGACTGGCGGGCCCGGGGTGCCGCGTTGCTGCGGCTGCTGGCCGAGCGTGGAACCGGGCTGGTGATCACCGTGGATGAGATCCATGCGGCAGACCGGGCCGAGCTGTCCCGGCTCGCCGCCGACGTCCAGCACTTTATCCGTGAAGGCCTCCCGATTGGCCTGATTTTCGCTGGCTTGCCCGCTGCGGTGTCCGACCTGCTGAACGAGGGTGTGGCAACCTTTCTCCGCCGAGCGGACCGCATTGATCTTCACGCGGCGTCCATTTCCGAGGTGGAGCGTTCGTTCGCCGAGACGTTCGCGGAGGCCGGCATCACTTTGAGCCCGGAACATACCAGGGAGGCGGCCGAGGCGACCGGCGGCTATCCGTTTTTGATCCAGTTGGTGGGCTACTACCTGTGGCAGGAAGCGGAACAGGCCGCTGACTCCCTCGACGGGGCCGCTGTGGCCCGGGCCGTGGGCGCGGCCCGACGCCGCAACGAGCGTGTGGTCATCGAGGCGGCACTGTCGACGACGTCCGGCCGGGACCGGGATTTCCTGCGGGCCATGGTGGAGGATAGCGGCCCGTCGTCGACCGCGGATATCGGAGCCCGCACGGGGATGCGGCCGAACGCCGTCGGTAATTACCGCACGCGCCTGATCGACGCCGGACTCATCGAATCAACCGGCTACGGGATGGTGGACTTCGCCATCCCGGGGCTCCGCGAATACCTGGCCTCCCACCCGGCAAAGATCTAGTTCATCCCCACAGTGGGAATAACGGCGGCGTAGTGTACGCTTCACTCCCGTCAGCGAAGAACGTTAGAGATGAGAATTACCCCAGTGGCAACCGATTACGACGAAGTGCGATCCGACGTCAAAGAATCCCAGGACCGCTCCCTTGAGGCACTGCAGTCCGAGAACGGCCCCGATGCGCGCAGCGTAGTCCGTGAGCTCGACGAAGCCGATGCGATGGACGGGTCCATGACACCCGGCGGAGAGTTCGTCGCCGAAGAGCTCATCGTTCAGGTGATTCCGCAGGGCGAGGACGAGTTCACCTGCTATTCCTGTTTCCTCGTGCGGCACCGGTCCCAACTCGCCCGGGAGAAGAACGGGCACGCCTACTGCTCCGAGTGCGAAGGGTAGACGGCTGGGGCTCGGGGGCAGTAGCCCGTCGCAGCCCTACCGGCTAATCCCGGCACGAGGGAGCCGCCACTGATAGTGCCGCTAACTCCGACGACGGATCTCCACTCTGAACGGTCCGCCTCGTTCGACGCGCCACGGAATGCCGATACGCTCTATTCGAGCAGCAGCAGGCCTTCGGATCGAGGAGCGAGGACGTGGTCGAGAACGATGCACGCGGCTCCAATTGCAGCGATGTCCTCTCCAAGATCGGAACCCACGAGCTCGACCTCATGAATCATTCCCATGGCCAGACGATTCGATAGGGCAGCGCGCAATACCTTCAGATACCTGGCTCCCACCGGAGGCCAGGACGGCCCTCCGAAGACTATCCCGTCAACATCGAGCAGGTTGGCTATGTCCTCGACTGCGCGGGCAAGCCGGGCGGCCGAGGCCTGGAGGAGCGCATCCGCTCTTTCGTCTCCGGCACTCGCCAGCGCCGCAAGGTGACTGAAGCGCTCTGTGATCTGCAGCAAATCCGTATCTTCAACGGGGCCGGGGACAATCCCCTGAATCACTGCGTCCCTCACGAGCTGAACGGGCATGACTGATACGCCCAGACAGCCTCTTCGCCCGCAGCTGCACATCCGACCTCCCTCGCCGGTCGAAAAATGCCCGACTTCGCCCACATTATTCGATGAGCCCCGCACCACCTCACCGTCCATCACGACGGCTGCGCCGATGCCGCTTCCGAGGTAGACAAAGGCAAAATTCTGGTCGGAACGTTTCTCCCGCATCCATAGCTCGGCGTGCGCCGCCGCCGTGGTGTCCTTATCGAGGAACACGTTGAAGCCGGTGGCTATGCCAAGGGATTCGCGCAGCTCGACCCTGCCCCAGCCCGTCAGCATGGGCGGCCCGACCACCGCTCCCTGATCGAATTCAATCGGTCCCGGAGCGGCTATGCCTACCCCCAGGACAAGCGTTCTCGGAATGCCGGTCTCGCTGATCAGGTCCTCGATGGCAGAGGCTATCTTGGCCACCGTTTCATCCGGGCTGCCCACCGCCCCGACGGGGACATGGCTGCGATGCACGACGGTCCCCGCAAGATCCAGCAGCACGAAGGTAAGCATGGACGGATCCAAGTGTGCACCTACGGCATATCTGCTTTTGGGATCGATGGTCAGCGTTGTTCTGGGTTTGCCCTGGGGAACATGGACCTTTCCGCTTTCCCGGATCAGCCCCAGATCGAGCAGCCTTCGGGCGATGTTGGAGACCGTTTGGGTCGACAAGCCGGTTGCGCCGATAAGCTCCACCCTGCTGAGCCCGACATCCGAGCGCCGTACGAGGTCGAGGACGACGGCTTGGTTGAAGGCGCTGACACGCTCCAGATTCGATCCCCGCGACATACAAAACCCCTAACTCAATTTATTTGACTAAGCCAAATCTTAGACTAGAGTGGCCTGTGTCACAGGCTGTCAGACAGTTCGGACACGTCATCAATCAGCTTCGCAGAGGCGGAGCTCTGTCTCCTAAAAGGGAATCCCCGACATGACTCTGAAGAGAATTATTGCAGCGACGGCAGGCGTTCTTGCGGGCACCGTTGCCCTAAGTGCCTGTGGTGGCTCCGCAGCACCGTCGTCCGCGCCCGACCAGAATGCGGACGCCAAAGAGGTCACGCTCACGATCACCGCGAACGCCATTTCCGGCGGAAAGAACACGGTCGGAGCTGATTGGATCACCAACTACGTCATCCCGAAGTTCGAAGAGGCGCAGAAGGCCAAGGGTGTCACGGCGAAGGTCAACTTCCAGTCCAACGGCGTCGACGACCAAGCCTACAAAACCAAGATTTCACTGGACCTTTCCACCGGGCAGGGAGCCGATGTGGCCGCCATCGACGGTATCTGGCTCGGCGAATTCGCAGATGCCGGATACATCAGGCCGCTTGAGGAGATTGTCGGCAAGGACAAAGTCGAGCAGTGGGACGGTTGGAAGCAAATCAAGCCCGCTGTCCAGCAGCTCACCACTTACGAAGACCAGGTCTATGGTGTCCCGGACGGCACGGACGGCCGTGTCATCTACTTCAATAAGAAACTGTTCGCAGAGGCCGGCCTGGACGAAAACTGGCAGCCCAAGAGCTGGGACGAAATCCTGGAGGCGGCCCGTAAACTCAAGGCCCTTCCGGAGGTGACCCCCCTTCAGATCAACGCAGGCAAAGCAATGGGCGAGGCGGCAACAATGCAGGGGTTCCTGCCGTTGCTGCAGGGTACGGGCCAACCAATCTACAAGGACGGCAAGTGGCAGGGAAACAGCTCCGCCGTCCAGGATGTGCTGGGCCTCTACTCGACCGTGTACGGCCCCGAGAAGCTCGGGGACCCGCTGCTGCAGCAGGATGCGAAGGGCCGGGACAAGTCCTTCCAGGAGTTTTCACAGAACAAGTTGGGCATCCTGATCGAAAGCGATTACTTCTGGCGCTCAGTGATTAATCCTAAGACGGGCGTCGCTCCTATGACCGACCGCGACACCGCCGTCGGGTGGGCGAAGATCCCCGCCAAATCCGCAGGCAGCGGCCCCGATGGTGCTAGCTTCGTCAGCATGTCCGGCGGTTCGGGACAGGTGATCAACCCGAAGACCAAATACCCTCAGCAGGCCTGGGAATTGCTCCAGTTCATGGCCTCGGCTGACGCCATCAAGGCACGCATAGGCTCAACGCCGCAAATCTCAGCCCGCGACGACGTCAACGCTGAAACCCTCAAAGCTGACCCACTCCTGGATTTCATCTCCACTGAGGTCCTGCCGGTGACGGCATACCGGCCGGGCGTAGCGGATTACACCCAGGTTTCCGCCGTACTGCAGGAAACTACGGGCCAGGTTGTCTCGGGCAAGTCTATCGCGGACGCCGGTGACGCTTACCAGAAAGCCTTGGAGGGAATCGTCGGTGGTAACGACAAGACCTTCAAGTGATGAAGTAGTGAAGGTACCGGTGCCCGCCGCTGCGGCGGGCACCGGGACCTCCCGGGCAATTCAGGATGACGGCGATGTGGCCGGCCTCGGAAAGGCCAGGGCGGCAGCCTTCCTTGCACCCGCATTGCTCCTCATCTCGCTCTTCCTCGTCTTCCCCGCACTGTGGACCCTCTATCTGGGCCTAACAAATTACCGGTTGAGCGGCTCGGCTGCGAAAAATCCGCAGTTCGTTGGCCTGGACAACTACATCAATGCGCTCTCCGATGACAGTTTCTTCAACTCGCTGGGGCTAACCCTCATCTTCGTCTTCGGATCTGCGGTCATCGGACAGTCCGCCTTGGGTTTTGCTATTGCCTGGTCCATGACCAGGGTCAGAAAATCCGTGCGGACACTAGTGGAGTTTTTTGTACTCCTGGCGTGGATCATCCCCAGTTCGGTTGCAACCTTCCTGTGGTACGCCCTGCTGGACCGTAGCGACGGGACCTTAAATGCAATGCTGTCCACGGGCAACACTGCATGGCTGCTCGAATACCCGATGCAGAGCATCATCATATTCAATACCTGGGTCGGGACCGCGTTCTCCATGCTCCTGTTCAGTTCGGCGCTGGCTTCAGTACCCCCATCGCAGCTGGAGAGCGCACGTATGGTGGGCGCCGGAGCGTGGGCACAGTTTCGCGACGTCGTCTTTCCCAACATCCGGGGGCATGTTCTCACCAACACGCTGCTGATCACGCTCTGGACATTCAACACCTTCACGCCGTACCTACTGACCGCGGGCGGACCCGATGAACGGTCCAACATCCTTCCGATCTTTATCTATGATCTCGCCCTGAACGACGGTGCATTGGGCCAGGGCGCCGCTATTTCGCTCATCATGATCATCATCAACTTGATCATTGCCACCGTGTACTTGCGTCTGCTAAAGGAGCGAAAAGCATGACCACCGTGCAGGGTTCGCGTACCAACGCCGAACAGGAAAGCCGACAAATGCTGAGGCATTTCATGGGGCTGATGGGCAAGAGCGTGTTTGTCGCCCTGGTTCTGGCGTTCTTCGTGATTCCCGTCCTGTGGCTCGTCTTCGCGCCTTTTGACGCGCACCCGAGTCTGAACGTGAAGCTCCCGGAGTTTACTCTCAACAATTTCAAGGTCCTGTTGGCGAATCCCATCGCCATCGCGTCTTTAGGGAATTCCCTGATCCTGGCGCTGGGCTCGATGGCGGTGGTGCTGGTGCTTGGGTCGCTGGCCTCCTATTCACTCTCCAGGGTGAAGATTCCCGGTCGCGACCTGCTGCTCTACACGCTGCTGCTGCTTTCATCGATCATCACGGGCACCGCGGCCATGGTGCCGACATTCTTACTGATGGTGAAGCTTGGGCTGATCGATTCCCAGATCGGCGTCATTCTGGTGCTCAGCGGGGGCATTCTCCCGACGGTGATCTTTATCCTCAAAGACTTCATGGATTCGACCCCGAAGTCTTACGAGGAATCGGCGAGGCTCTACGGCGCCAAGCCGTTGCGGATCCTCTGGGATGTGGTCATCCCATTGGCCCGTCCGGGGCTTGCCACCATCGCCGTCTGGGCCGTCGTGCAGGTGTGGGGTAACTTCTTGGTTCCCTACCTTCTGTTGAGGTCGCCGTCGAAGTCTCCCGCGGCCGTGGTGATGTACACCTTTTACACCGAAGGCGGCCAACCCAATCTCGCCCTGATTTCGGCATTTTCCCTGCTCTTCTCAATTCCCGTGGTCGCTATGTATTTCTTCGTCAACCGGCGCTATGGGTTCCGCTTCCATGGAGGTATCAAAAGCTAATGGCCAGCATCACGACCAGGTCCCTAATCAAGGAGTATCCCGGCGGGGTTCGCGGCGTGGACGGGATGGACGTCACTATCCACGACGGCGAATTCTTTGCCCTGCTGGGCCCGTCCGGATGCGGGAAGACCACCTTGCTGCGCACTATTGCCGGGCTCGAAAAATCCACGTCCGGCAGCATTAAGATCGGGGACCGGGAAGTCACCAACCTGGAACCTGGCCAGCGCCGGGTAGCTATGGTGTTCCAGGATTACGCTCTGTTCCCTCATATGTCCATTGCCGATAACATCGCTTACCCGCTGAAGATCCAGAAAGTCGCCAAGTCCGAGCGGCTGTCCAAGGCCGAAGAAGTCGGGGAAAAACTGTCCCTTCAGGGGCTGTTTGAGCGTCGCCCGGGTCAGCTTTCGGGCGGACAGCAACAGCGCGTGGCGTTGGCGCGCGCAGTAACCAGCCATCCCGACGTGTTCCTGTTTGATGAGCCGCTGTCAAACCTGGACGCCCGCCTCAGGCTCGAGGCACGGACATTCCTCAAGAAGTTGCAGCTGGACCTGGGCGTCACCACTGTTTTCGTCACACACGACCAGGCCGAAGCCCTTGCCCTCGCCGACCGGATCGCCATCATGCGCTCAGGCAAGATGCAGCAGCTTGGAACCCCCCGCGAAGTCTTTCAGCGCCCGGCCAATACTTTCGTAGCTTCCTTTGTGGGCTCAACATCCATGAACCTGATCAAGGGCGTCGTTGCCGAAGGTATGGTCGAAATAGCCGGTCAGCGGGTGCCGCTGCCGGCGGACGCCGCGGGTCGTGTCAGCGACGGACAGGAGATTACGTGGGGCGCCCGGCCGGAATACTTGGGCCTATCTACCGGGCCGGTGCAGGACAGCCTTGCCGGAACGGTGACGGTATCTGAAAACCTCGGCGCCTCTGTGTTGATCACCGTTGACCTGCCAGGCCAGGAGGAACCGGTCCAAGTTGTGGTGGGCGAGGACGATGAGCCCGGCATTGGCGCCCGTGTGTGGATCACGTTCGAGCCGCGGCGGACCTTACTTTTCGACGCTGAGGGCCTGCGGATCGGAGATTAATTGTGCGCGTCACCCGGATGCTAACGCTTGAGGACCGGGCAGAGCGCCTCTACGTTGACGTCCCGTTTGAGGTACGGGGATGCGAATCGTTGGAAGTGCTCCTAGAGTATGACACCTCGCGGGCCGTCATTGATTTGGGCTGCATGGGGCCGGCTGGATGGCGGGGTTGGTCCGGCGGGGCCAAGCAACGCTTCGTCATCAGTCGGCTGGCCGCTTCTACGGGATACTGCCCCGGAGAGCTCGAAGCGGGCATTTGGAACGTCGTGCTCGGCCTACACCATGTCCCTGCAGAGGGAGTCATGGTTGAACTGACCATCAATACGCCGGCGACCGGGGGACCGGAGCAGGAGCCTTCTGCTCCCGCTCCGGTCAGCACGGTCCCGGCCAGCCGTCGGCGCGGTCTTCCGGCCGATACAGGCATGACATGGTTTGCCGGGGACTGCCACGCGCACAGTCTGCACTCGGACGGTAGCCTCTCGATCCGCCAGTTGGCGGCTGAAGCTGCCCGGAACGGTTTGGACTTCCTGGCTGTGACGGATCACAACACTGTAAGTCACCATCCGTACCTTCACGGCGTGGGCGGGGAGTATGCCATCGCGCTCCTGCCCGGGCAGGAAGTCACCACGGCCCGGGGTCACGCCAACGCATACGGGCGCATCAACTGGGTCGACTTCCGTCGCCACCCCGACGCGTGGCTCGATCAGGTGGACCAAGAGGGCGGCTTCTTATCCATCAACCACCCCGTGGCTGCCGACTGTTCCTGGCAGTGGCAACTCTCGCGAAAACCGACCCATGCGGAAATTATGCACAACACCTGGCTGTCCGACAGGCGGGATACCAGCATCTGGGCGTGGCTGAGCGCGTGGGGCGAGTCCGTGGTCGCGCTGGGCGGCGGCGACTTCCATCGACTGGAGGACGGGCACCCTCCGGGACTGCCCACCACATGGGTCCAGGCTGCGGAACCCGGAGAGGATGGAATCCTCCATGGGCTCAAGACCGGGCCGACGGCACTGAGCGTGGGAATCGACGCGCCGCTGCTGCTGCGCGTCGAGGGCGAGTTGCTCGCTGTGGATGCTGAAGGGACGCTCCTGGTTGACGGGGACGGACGGCGGCAGTTGATTCGAGGGCCTCGCGTCGCCGTCCTGGATCGAGGGGCCGGTCCTCACCGGCTTGAAACGGCCGACCGTCAAATTCTTGCCGTGACCACGTAAGCGTAGTTTTCGTTGCGGGCCGCAGCATTCAAGCATTCGAACGCGGCCTCGCCGTGTGAGGGCGGCTCAGGCATAAGATCAGACCATGTCAGAGCCTGCGGACTTTCTTGGCCCCATTCTGGAGCTGATGAGCTGGGTGGGCTTTGTCCCCGGAATTCCGCTGCTCATCTCTGGCTGGGTTATCACCAGACGCCGCTGCCTGTGGTCCAGCACCACAGCCGAGGTTATTGAAGCCGGAGGGTTCAAAGGGTTCCGCTGGTCGGATGACGCCAACACCCCGCACGTTTCCTTGCACACCGCCGAGCAAACCCGCGGATTGGGGACCGGCGATGAAGTGCTCCTTTACTACGACACTTGCCATCCTGCCCGCTGGAGCATCGGCAAACCCCGGAACGATAACCCCGTTCTGGTTGTCGGTTGGATCCTGACCGCCGTTGGCATTCTGTGCACCTTTGCCGGCTTCGTCCTGATGCTGCTCTGAGGCCCGGACGGAAGGACACGGTACCATCAAACCCCAGGCCAGGATGAGGGGCCCTCACCTTAGCCGCCTGAAGTCGCGTCCGCCCTTTCTCAATTCAGTGGTGGGGGGAGTCCGATGCCGGACGGCTCAGTTGCAGCGTCCGGATTTCCCACGGCTCAAGTGTGAACTTGAATTCGCGGTCGGCCCGTTCCGACGCTGAAGGCCTGCCCTTGAGGTCGACGGTCGCTACCTGGCTGAAGGAGCCGGTGAGGACGGCGTCGGTGCTCTGGTCGGAAAGCAGTACCACCCTGATCTCGACGTCATTGCCCACTCGGCGCATGCTGGTCATCCTCACGTTGTCGCCGCGCAGGCAGAGTCCTTCCACGGAGCCAGGGACTGCCTCGGACTTCTTGCCTCTGCCCCGCTCGACGAGCCCGGGAGCGTTGAAATGGTCGGAAAGCTGCACGGCACCGGCGTTGCGGTAACCCTCCGAGGATGCGATGACCGCGAGTTCGATGTCGACTCGCGTCCCGTCCTCCTGGGCCCCGGGAATCGCAATCTCCGAGGCGGCCGGTTCATCGCGCAATGGATGGACGTTGACGCTGATTGATCCCACCGCCCGCAATAGAGTGAGTGCCAGTTCCTTCCCCTCAACGACCTCGTACTCGGTCGCATCATGCAAAAGGACAGTTGCAGGTCCTGCCGACACGAAGGTATAAGCGGGGAACGTCGGAAGAGGATATTCTCCGCCGCCGCCCTCTGCTGTGAGGGGCCGGGTCGTGATGGCGAACTGTCCCTCGGAAGCCGAACTTTCCACAGGCTGGGGGAGTGGAACGTGCAGCCGCAGCCGGTGGTCAGCGGCTTGATTGGTGAGCTGAAGGCGTAGACGGACAAAGGGTTCGCCGCGGCGCAGTTCCACAAACATGTGCACCGGAATGTCAACGCGGTCTTCGGCCCGGCTGCCAAGGCTGGGCGCCAACGAGCGCGGCCAGGAATAGTGCCGGGTGACTTTGACTACCGCCCTCACGGGCCCGGTTTCCAGCACGTCCACGCTGATGGCCACAGGCTCCTCGACCAAGACGTCTACTGCCGGGGGACCATAGTTGTAGCTGTCACCGCAGTCCCCGCCGTCAACGAGCCGACCGACGCCATGCAGGACCGCGCCGTCCGCTCCGGTCAGAGACACCGTTCCGTCCCCGCCGATAACCACCGAAACGAGTCCGTTGCTCAAGACGCTGTCTTCGCACGTCACTTCTTCCACAACGGGGGCTTCACCCTGGAGGACTTTGAAAGGGGTGATCCCCATGGCCGGAACAGGCACCTCGACGAGGACCCGTCGCCGCGGCTGTGCAAGGATGCGGACTTTCCACTCTCCCGGGTGGGCATCCACTGCGGCCGCCAGGTCGGCCCTGAACGTGACGACGTCGAACATGGGCGTGGAGGGCACCTCCGCGACGTCGAACTCGAGTGAATAGGGCGCAACCCGGTAGCACTCGATCAGCTGGCCAAACAGTTCGCGTCCGTGAATACGGTTCATCATGCGCTCGACCAGAACTGAGGCGTCCATCGTCTCGTCACCCAGCATGGTCGGCGCTTGTCCCAGTTCCTGGACCGCCAACGCGACGCCAGCAGCGGTTTCGGCTACCACAGGCAGACCGTCAGCAGGAGTGGGCACCTCCAGTTCAACCACGACGTTTCGGTCCGACGGCAGAGTATTAAGAGCGACAAAGGCGTCGCTGGGAATGCCTTCGGCAACGGAAAGGGCAACTTCATTGCGGACCGCACGGGCGATCTGCGCCGCTTCGTGCAGGCGTGCCTCAACCTGGTCGACGGTTTCATCGGTTCCGGACCCGACCACAGAATCATGCGCTGTAGATTCAATGATGCGGCGCCAGGACATGCTGATGAAGGGCTCAAAGTCAGTTCCGCTGTGCGTAGCGGCCAACCGCTCGGCGTCCAGGACCATCCGTTCGGCCGTTGCCATCGCGATCTTGAGGTTGCGTCGGATCGAGAAGACGCCGGGAAGGATGTTACCGCGCGCGTGCGAACGCAATTCACCCCTTACAACCTGCAGGTCTTCTTTTGGATCGAACGTGGCTACGTACTCGTCCAACGTGGCGACCTTTATGGGGAACGCCGGAGAATCGTAGGTGTCAACACGGCTCATGAGACCCGTATCGGGGGGCATGTGGTCCGTGCCAAGCATCCCCAAGATGGGGTCCCCGCGGTAGCGGTCCTCGGTTTGGCGGCGGTATTCGTTCAGGGCGTGCGGGATCTTGTCGGCTATGGCGAGAATGTCTAGGGCGCTGCCGTATCCGTCAAAAAGATATTCCACCCGCACCGAGGAACCGTTGGGGGCCTCCCAACGGAATGAGTGTCCGGTGACTTTGGACGGTACTCCACGCCACAGGCAGGCGTCCCCGATGCCTGCCTGGCTTAGTATCTGTGGCATTTGGGCCACGTGTCCGAACATGTCGGGTAGGTACCCCACGTTCATGTATCCGCCCAGCCTCTGCGCACCGGCCATGCCCATTTGAAGATTGCGTATGATCGTCTCACCCGAGCACAGGAATTCGTCCAGCAGGATCTGCCAGGGACCCAGTGCCAACTGCCCGCTGGCGACCACGGCTTTGACCCTCTCGGTGTTGTCCGGCCGGATTTCCAGGTAGTCCTCGATCGCCGCAGTCTGGCCGTCGAGGGTGAATTTGAACCTGGGATCTGCCTCGGCCATTCCGAGGACGGTGTCGAACATCTGGACCAGCTTGAAGCGAAACACCTGAAACGGTTCATACCATTCCCGGTCCCAATGCGTGTGCGGCACGAGGACGATGCCGGTTTCTTTCGCGTCGCTCATACGGACGCTGCCTCTCCGGCTATGGTCGCGTTAAGGGACTCCGCGAGAGCTGCAGCGATGAGTTGAGCTACTCTGACATCCGCTTCCCCTTCTTCAATGCCTGTTGGCGGTTTCTCGTGACCGTTCACCATTCGGTGGAAGGCCAAGAGTTCCTGTTCGAACGCTTCGGTCACATCCTCAACCGTGGACGTGGATGCTCCACCGCCGGCCTTCTCGGTCAGCTGCAGCTTCGTGGGAGCGTTGAGGAGATAAGGAACGGTGAATTCGAGTTTCCCCGAGCCCCTGGTGTGGTGGACGGTTACGGTTTCCCGGTAGACAGGGTAGTCGGCCAGAAAGTGCCAATTAATATGGACCCTGAGGTTGGCATCGACTGTTCCGCTGATCTCAATGGATCCAGGCTCATCCTGTTCGGCCCAGAAGTTGACAGCGTCAATCGTGCGGATGGACCCGACGAGCGACCGGACAAGAGCGATATCGTGGATCAGGCTGCCGAGTATGACGTTGGAGTACAGCCGACGCAGCAATTCAGGACTGTTCGGGCCCAAGGCCGCATCCAGCATGCCAGCATCGGCCTCTGCCAGCCCGGACAGCACGTCCGTTGGGACGTCCCCGCCTGGGGGGCGAAGATTGGAGAAGGCCAGTTGCGCGGAGCCGCTCGGGTGGAGTACTTCGACGTTGACGTATCGCACGTCCTTCCGGGCAGGGAGCCGCTCCTTCAAGGCTAGGACGGCCGGGTCGTACTCCTTCATGTAACCCAGAAGTAGCATGGGCCTGCCCTGGCCCTGTTCCGCTTTGCGCAGCAGGCAGATCTCCTGAAGGGAGAACGCGAGGGGCTTCTCGCACATAACCGCGACGCCGGCCTCGATGGCTTGCAGCGCCGGTAGGCCGTGAGAGCCTGACGTCAGCAGGACGACTCCATCCAGGTCTTCACCTTCCAGCATGTCCGCCAGGCATTGGTAGCGGTGCCCGGCGGGGACACCGTACTGGTCGGCGATCTGTCCAAGCAGCGCCGGGGACAGGTCGGCTACCGCTGCCAGTTCGAACAGGTCCCAGCGCCGCTTAATCAAGGGCAGATGCACGCTCTGCGCCACGGCGCCCAAACCCACCACGCCGATTCGGAGAAGCAAGGTCATTACGGAATCCACTTTCTGATGACGTCGTGGTTTATGGCATGGTGCTTGTCTGCAAGATCAGGGTCCTCGTCCGGCTGCGGTATGGTGTCCTGCTCCACCACGAGCCAGCCGTCGTAGCCACTAGCGATGAGTTCATTCATAAACCCGTCGACGTCCAGGTCACCTTCGCCTAACGGTACGAAGGCCTTACCGGCCCAGACATCCCGCATGTTTCCTTTGCCCCTGACAATAGAGCGGAGGACGTCGACGCGGGCATCCTTGATGTGGACGTGATTGACACGTTCGCTCCATCGTTGGAGGCTCTCAACCGGGTCCCCGCCTCCCAGAATGAGGTGGCCCGTGTCCAGGGTCAGTCCCACGTCGGAGCAGTCAAGAAATCTTTCGATCTCCTCCGGAGTTTCCACATACGTGCACGCGTGGTGATGAAACGTAGGTTCGAATCCGCGCTCCCGCACCAAACGAGCGGCGACGCTCACGTTCCGGGCCAGCGTGCGCCAATACTTGGCGGCAAGAACAAGGTCCTTTCCACCTCCGGGATTTGCCCGCCGCCGGTCCGAGCCACGGTCCGCCAGGGTCGGCAGGGGAAGCCGATCCTGCCCGCCGGCGTGAGCCTCGACGAAGACGTCAAGGGCTTCGGAAAGCAGGGGCAGTGCTTCGGGGAACGCGTCGGCATCGCTGAACGGCAGGTCAACCCATCCGCCGGCGAGGGAGAGCCTGTGACTGCGCAAGCGCCCACGGAGAGCATCGCCACGCCCAAGGAAGCCGATGGGGCCAAGATCGACGCCTCTGTATCCGTGTTTGCTCAAAATGTTGCACACTTCATCGGGGCCGGGCAGGTGGCCACCGGCAGTTCCGCCCATGTCAAACACGCCAAAACTGACTGGTGCACCCGCAACGTCAATCAAGGAGACTCCTCACACGGCAGAAGGCGTTTTATGTCTGCAGGCCGGGCGGGTTGCCCGGGGCCGGACCGATACCAAATCGGGTCAAAAAGTAATGTAGCCCACACTCAGCACTAAATCAATTTATTAGATTTACGCCGCAGTGCATCCCCTCGTCCTCTCGCCATGCCGCAAGACGGGCGACCGGGGCATAGGTGGACAATATTGCGTTTTCCGCCGGTCCAGCTGCAAGTAAGCCAAGGACCGCCCTCGGTTCGCCCGACTCCTGACCCGGCGCAGAATTTGAAGTCTGCGTGCAGGCGGATTTTTGTGTCAGCGCGGGCCAGCGGGCTGCCCGGGATTCGCAGGAGTCGTGAACTCCAGGATGATAGCGGCCACCATCGCCGGATCGTCCTGGAACGCGAAATGGCCGTGTCCCTCGAGGACCCGCATCTCGGTATTGGGAATTGCAGCGGCGGCTCGGTGTGCCAGGTCCCTCACCTCCGGAGGGGTTTCCGAGCCCGTCAGCATCAACGTTTGCGCCGTGACGGCGTCGAACTGGCCGGGCCGATAGGTCCAGGTTTCTTCCGTCGAGCATTCCCTGGGCAAATTGGGGGCCGAAGCGAGGCGCACCGGCCACAGCGGGCTGGCCCGCATTGAGTCGCGCTCATTCTGCGTCAGTGCGAGGGCACCGAGCGCAATGAAAATCGCCGCTTCCCGGTCGCCCGCAGCGAGTGCCTCCTCGATCGCCCGGATCGAACCGGACGGATAGGCGAGACCGAGACCCGGCTCGTAGAGGATGAGCTGACGCACGTTGCGCGTCAGGGCGGCTGCGCCCATGGCACAACCTGCCCCGTACGAATGACCCCAGACCGCGACCTGTCCGATACCGAGCTCCGCCACCGCATCTACGGCGGCGGCAACATCTTCGAACTCCCGCTCGATTGAGTAGCCTCCGGCGTCGGCGCTGGCACCGAAGCCCCGGCGATCAATGGCGAAAGTCGTCATACTGTGCCGGAGTTCCGCTACGAGTGGATCAAACCGCGTGTGGTCGCACAGGGAGCCGTGCACCAACACCAGCGGAGGTCC
>JBFGBS010000009.1:0-17285 GCA_041567475.1 Arthrobacter sp. | reverse complement strand
GACGGCCCCTCATGTGGCGTCATCCTGTTGAACTCCCCCAGGACCGGAAGGTAGCAAGGGTAAATGGGCTCTGGCGGGTGCATGGGGGGTCTTTTATGTCTGTGCCGATTGGTAGGGTTTATCTGTGACTGTTACTACCGCGCTTTACCGTAGATACCGCCCGGATTCGTTCGCGGACGTTATCGGTCAGGAGCACGTCACCGAGCCCCTCATGATGGCCCTGCGCAAGAACCGCGTCAACCACGCCTACCTGTTCTCCGGCCCCCGCGGCTGCGGCAAGACCACCTCCGCCCGCATTCTGGCGCGCTGCCTGAACTGCGCCGAGGGCCCCACGGACACCCCCTGCGGCAAGTGCCCCAGCTGCGTTGGCCTTGCCCGCGGCGGTTCGGGATCCCTCGACGTCATCGAGATCGATGCTGCCAGCCATGGCGGCGTCGATGACGCCCGCGACCTGCGCGAACGGGCCACCTATGCCCCCGTCCGGGACCGGTACAAGATCTTCATCATCGACGAGGCCCACATGGTCACCTCCGCAGGGTTCAACGCCCTGCTCAAGATCGTCGAAGAGCCGCCGGAGCACATCAAGTTCATCTTCGCCACGACGGAGCCGGACAAGGTGATCGGAACCATCCGGTCCCGCACGCACCACTACCCCTTCCGCCTCGTCCCGCCGGCGCCGCTCATCGCCTACCTCGAGCTGCTCTGTACCCAAGAACATGTTCCCGTGGCGCCCGGGGTGCTCTCCCTCGTGATCCGGGCCGGCGGCGGTTCCGTCCGCGATTCCCTGTCCGTCCTTGACCAGCTCATGGCGGGCGCGGGTCCGGAGGGTTTGGACTACGAACTCGCCGTCGCGCTGCTCGGCTACACGCATGCTTCCCTGCTCGATGACGTGGTCGAGGCCGTAGCTGCCGCTGACGCAGCCACAGTATTCCGGGCCGTGGATAGGGTGATCCAGACCGGCCACGACCCGCGGCGCTTCGTCGAGGACCTGCTCGAACGCTTCCGTGACCTCATCATCGTCCAGGCCATGCCGGAGAGCGCCCAGACCGTCCTCCGCGGCATGCCGGCGGACCAGATAGCGCGCCTGCAGAATCAGGCGCACAATCTGGGCGCTTCGGAGCTCTCCCGCGCCGCCGACGTCACCAACACCGCACTCACCGAAATGACCGGTGCCACGTCGCCGCGCCTGCACCTTGAGCTGTTGTGCGCCCGGATCCTGCTGCCCAGCTCCGAAGAGACCGAACGGGGCATTGCCGCCCGGATCGACCGGGTGGAACGCCGGCTGAACTACGCCGGGAACGACGTCGGCACCCCGGTCCGCGTTTCCGCGCCCGGCACGTCCGCTCCGGCCCCTGCCGGCCCGGCGGAGTCCGCCGTTTCCGGGCCCGACGCCGGTCGGAGCCCTGCGCCCCAGGCCGCGCCGCCTGCGGCACCCGCGCCGCCCGCGACCACTCCCCCGCCCACCGCAGCGGCCGTGCCGGCCGCCGAGGACAGCCCCCGCCAACCATTGACGGCGCCCCGGGTGAGCACGAACGACTGGCCAGTGGACGAAGACGGGACCGGGACCGGCGGCAGTGCCGGCCAGAGAACACCGGCCACGCCGGCTCCGTCCGCGGCAGCGGCACCCGCCCCGGCGCAACCCGGGCCGCCACCGGCCCGTCCGGAACCGTCCCCGCCCGCTCCGGCGTCGGGTACTTCCGGCACTGCGCCCGTCACCCCCGCACCGCCCCCCGCTCCGGGCCCCGGCGGGGACGTCGAGGTCCTCCGCCGCGCCTGGCCCGATATTCTGCAGACCCTCACGAAGATCAAGCGCAGCACCTGGGCCCTCGTGGAACCCAATGCGCAGGTCGGCCATTTTGAGGATCACGTCCTGACCCTGACGTTTACGACGTCCGGTCTCGCAGGGGCCTTCGGGCGTGCGGACCATGCCGAAAACCTCCGGCAGGCCATCCATAAGACCATTGGCATCGATTGCCAGATCAAGGCCGTCGCAGCGGGAACCCACAGCGCAGCGAGCTCTGAGCCAAACCCAAAAGCACCCGCTAGCCGGGAGGAGCCGGCCACCTCAGCCGATGCTGCCTGGGGACTGGCGCCAGCCGCCGGACCGGCAGACGTACCGGCCGTCCACCCCGCCAAAGCCGCACCGGCCGGGGAGCCTGCCGCCCCGCAGGCCCCGCAGGCCCCGACGCAAGAGCCGTCCCAACCGCTGCCAGCTCCCGCGTCGCCGGAACCCACACCGGCAGAACCCACACCGGCAGTTTCGCCGTCGAATGCTCCGGCCGTAACGCCCGGCACGCCTGCGGACCCGGAAGGTTCCTACGCCTACCCGGACGAGGATTGGGGCCCGCCCAGGGACGAGGACGCTCCGCCGCTGGACGAGGAACCACCGATGGACTGGGATCCCCGGGCGCCCGCGGCGCGAATCCCGGCCGCGCCTGCAACCCCCGCCGAGCCCGCCCGCAAGAAGGCCTCGGCTCCGAAACCGGCGTCCGCCGCATCGTCCCGCGAAAGCGCAGCGCCCGGGAAACCGGATACCGGCGACGATCCCTGGGCGCGCGCCGTCGAGCAGTCGGCCGGAATCTGGATCGTGGGCTCGGAAACGAATATCGGTCGTTCCGCAGCGGGGACCGAACCGGCGGCTCTGCCCGATTATGCCGCTGAGCCGGACCCTCCGCGCTACGAACCGGCTGCGGCCCAGATCCCGGCGCCGACCGCCTCCGCGTCCGGCACGTCGGCGGACGAGGTGCCGGGTGCGGATTCGGCTACGGCGAACGTGGACGCTTGGGGCGACGCGCGGCCCGTTCCGGCCGCCGTTACCATCCCTGTCGCGGTGGAGGTGCCTGCTGCAGCGCCTGCCTCCGCGGCACCGGTGGCCGTCGCGGAAGCGCCGGTCTCCCCGGGACGGCAAAGCCTATACCAGCGGCTGTCCAACAGCCCCGAGGCCGAGGCCGGCCGCGCCAAGGCCCCCGCCCGGGCGTCCGCCACCGCCACCATGTACGTCAACGACATCCCCAGCGCGGACGACGAAACCATCGAGGAATCGGGTGTCTTCGGCCGGGCCGCCGTCGAACGCATCCTCGGCGGCAAACTGGTCGAGGAGCGCTCCCTCGACGGCAGCCCGCTCCCGCCGCGTTTCTAGTCATCCCGCCGCCGGCGCCTGGCGCCACGACCCCCTACGAACGAGGACATTGTGTACGAAGGCGCAGTTCAAGAGCTGATCGACGAGCTTGGACGTCTCCCCGGCGTCGGCCCGAAGTCCGCCCAGCGGCTGGCCTTCCACATCCTCGAAGCCGATCCGCAGGATATGAAACGGCTTGTCGAGGCCATCACCACAGTCAAGGAACGCGTTAAGTTCTGCACCGTCTGCGGCAATGTCACCGAGCAGGAGCTGTGCAACATCTGTCGCGACCCGCGGCGCGACCCCGCGATCATCTGCGTCGTCGAGGAATCCAAGGACGTCCTGGCGGTGGAACGGACCCGGTCCTTCCGCGGCAGGTACCACGTGCTGGGCGGCGCCATCAATCCGATCGCCGGCATCGGTCCGGAGCAACTCCGGATCCGGGAGCTGCTCACCCGGCTCAACGACGGCGCGATCCAGGAAATTATCATCGCGACCGACCCCAACCTTGAGGGCGAGGCAACGGCCACCTATCTGGCGCGGATGCTCAAGTCGATCGGTATTGCCGTCACCCGGCTGGCGTCCGGACTGCCGGTCGGTGGCGACCTTGAGTATGCCGATGAAGTTACTCTTGGCCGGGCCTTCGAGGGCCGCCGCAATGCGCTGGGCTGACGGGGCCATGAGAGCCGCCGCCGCACTGGACATGCGCACCGGCTGAGCTTACGGATGGGCATGATGGCTTTATGCCCATTCTTCGCGGCGCGGGGAGGGCATGTCCCGCGGGGAACTGCCCGGCATGCGGTCACAATTTATCGCCGCGCGGCCTGCGGCGATAAACTGGCCTGAGAAGTAAAGTGGTCGCGCCATTTGGCTGCCTGGCCCTGAATCCAGATAATCCAGTGAGGGTGCGCGCATGAGTTTGCCCACTACCGAAGTCCAGCCCGGCTCCCAGGCCCAGGGACTGCCCGTCGCATCCGCCGTCACGAGGCACCTCGTGGTGAAGAAGTTCGGCGGCTCCTCCGTCGCGGACGCGGACGGCATCAAGCGCGTCGCCAGGCGGGTCGTGGATGCCCACAACGCCGGCGACGAAGTCGTGGTGGTCGTTTCCGCCATGGGCGACACCACCGACGAACTGCTTGACCTTGCGGCGCAGGTGACCGATTCGGCCCCGGCCCGTGAAATGGACATGCTCCTCTCGGCCGGCGAGCGTATCTCGATGGCGCTGCTGGCCATGGCCATCAACAAGTACGGTGCCTCGGCCCAATCCTTCACCGGATCCCAGGCCGGGATGATCACGGACGGCATCCACGGCAAGGCCCGGATCATCGACGTCGACCCGCACCGGATCCGCACTGCCCTGGACAAGGGCAACATTGCGATCGTGGCCGGGTTCCAGGGCATGAGCCGCAGCACCAACGAAATCACCACGCTGGGCCGCGGCGGCTCGGACACGACGGCCGTGGCGCTGGCCGCAGCCCTCGACGCAGACGTCTGCGAGATCTTCACCGACGTCGACGGCATCTACACCGCCGATCCCCGCGTTGTTGCCTCCGCGCGCAAGATCGACCGCATCTCCAGCGAGGAAATGCTGGAACTGGCCGCCTCGGGCGCCAAGATCCTGCACCTGCGCTGCGTTGAATACGCCCGCCGCTTCGGCGTGCCGTTGCACGTCCGTTCCTCATTCAGCCCGAACGAAGGCACGTGGGTCATGCCCGGCGCCGACGACAAGATCACTACCCAAGAGGGAGTTGCCTTGGAGCAGCCAATCATCTCCGGCGTGGCCCACGACCGGTCCGAAGCGAAGGTCACGGTTGTCGGCGTGCCTGACATCCCCGGCAAGGCCGCGGCGATCTTCCAGGTGATTGCTGATGCTCATTCGAACATCGACATGATCGTGCAGAACGTCTCCACCCACGGCACCGGCCGGACGGACATTTCCTTCACGTTGCCGATCGTCGAGGGCGCCGATGCCCTGGCCGCGCTCCGCGCCGCTGAGGACCAGATCGGCTTCGAGAGCATCGAGTACAACGAGCAGATCGGCAAGCTGTCCCTGATCGGCGCTGGCATGCGCTCCCACCCGGGTGTTTCGGCGCGGTTCTTCGCGGCGCTGTCCGCGGCAGGCATCAACATCAACATGATTTCTACGTCGGAGATCCGCATCTCGGTGGTCACCCACGCCGACCTGCTCGACGACGCCGTCCGGGCCATCCACAAGGCCTTCGACCTTGACAGCGAGGACGAGGCGACCGTCTACGGCGGCACCGGCCGGTAGCTTCACTGAGGCCGGCCGGGGCGACAGGCGGGCGCGTTCGCCGCAGTCGGCCTCGCACAAAGACTCACAAAAAAGAGAGCGGCAGCTGCCGCTCTCTTTTTGCGTCCCGGCTGGGCGATTTCCATCCATCGTCGCCACGGACGCGATTTGAGGGCAACCGTATCGCTCTCCGGACCCGTTTGCCGTTGTGGCTCAGTGGATGAGGGGCCGTCTCATCGGCCCAGGCCTTGCAGATCGTCGCGTGCGTCCGCGGGCAGAACGGTTGCGGTCTCCGGCTGTCATGACCGCCACCGACGAAATCAACACCGGCTCAGTGCCAAGACGGTCCATGGTCACCCGCAATGCGACGAGGACCGAAAGGTGAGGAGTTCTCCGCCAATGCGCTCCTTGGGCTCCGGCCTACGGGTCCGTGCCTGGCTACGCCAAAAAGGCGATGCCGTCGATTTCGACTTTGATCCCGTCGCCAAGACTGACAGGGACCGTGGTGCGGGCGGGGAAGGGGTGTTCGAAGAATTCGCCATAGGCGGCGTTGACTTCGGGCCAGTCCTCGTCGCTGCTGATGTATACGCGCACCGTCACAAGATCGGACATTGTCCCCCCTGCTGCCTCGATGACACTTCGCAGGTTGGTCAATGCCTGCCGCGTCTGGTCGCCAACATCCTCGCTCACTAGGTCACGGGAAACGGGGTCGAACCCACACTGCCCGGTCAGGTACAAATGATCTCCGACCCGCACTCCCTGGGAGTAGCTTCCCAGCGGAAGGGGTGCTGCAGGGGTCCTGATCTCTTCTTTGAGCATGGTAACCATTTCTCTTATGTGGCGGTTTTTTGCGGGCACACCTTGACGTATCCGCTGTGACGTCTGACACTTGAACTGTCAGACAGTCTGATACTAGGAAGATAGGCTGGAATATGCAAGCCAAATTTCGCACCATCGCCGTTGCGGCAGTGGCGGCCGGAGTCATGTCCATTACTGCCTGCGGCGACTCGACTCCCCCATCATCTGCGTCCTCGGCTCCTGCGGTGAATTCAAAGCTCGCGGCAATGGTGCCCGAGAACATCCGGCAGGCAGGGAAGATCCGCGTCGGTACCGATCCGACCTACGCCCCCTTTGAATCCATTGACACGGATGGAAAGACCATCATTGGGCTTGACCCTGACCTGGCACAGGCCGTCGGCGGCCTGTTGGACCTGGACGTTGAACTCGTTCCCACCTCCTTTGACGCCCTGATCCCGTCCTTGACAGCCAACAAAGTGGACATGGCCATGTCGTCCATCGGCGACACAAAAAAGCGGGAGGAGACCGTGGACTTCGCCACCTACTACTGGAACGGCACTCTTCTCCTGGTCAGCAAGGGAAACCCCAAGGACCTCACCGCCGACCAGACGTGCGGGGGACGGATCGGCGTGATCCGAGGCTCGCTACAGCAGACCACTTTCCTGCCCGCGCAGGAGGAATCCTGCAAGGCCGCCGGCAAGCCCGCGCCCACGGCCGACGTCTACCAAACGGCTCCGCAGGCCCAGCTCGCTCTCCAGAGCAACAGGATCGATGGAGTCCTGACTGACGCGCCGCCCATCGCCGATGCCGCCAAGAAGAATCCGGAAAAATTCGAGTCCGTGGGGCCTCTTTTGAAGAACCCCAACCCCGGTGGCGTGGCGCTTCCCAAGGACAGCGAGCTGACTGCGGCGATAAACGCCGCGATCAATGAACTGATCAGCAACGGCACCTACGACTCCATCCTGGACAAGTGGAACCTGGGCGATATCAAGATCGAAAAATCTGAAATCAACGGAGCTGTTTCGTGAACACAAGCATGAACGGACTCGCCGTCCCCGACGTCTCGGTCGGACGGAGAAGCCCGGAGAAAGTCAAGAAACTCAAGCGGCCAGGCCGATGGATGTCCTACATTCTGATGGGGCTGGCGGCGGTCTTGGCCATTCAGTCCGTCGCAACGAACCCCAACTTCGGCTGGCCCGTCGTCGGTGAATACTTCACCTCGCCCCGGGTCCTTGACGGGCTGGTAAATACCCTGCAATTGACCTTCATCGCCATGCTTTTGGGCGTGGTCCTCGGAGTGATCCTGGCAGTCATGCGCCTGAGCACCAACCCGGCGCTTTACGGGGCGGCCGGCCTCTACGTCTGGTTCTTTCGCGGAACTCCGGTGTTCGTTCAGCTGCTGTTCTGGGGCTTCATCTCGGCCCTGTATCCCACGCTGGCTCTCGGACTCCCTGGAGCGGAGCCTCTCTTCTCGACGGACACCAACTCACTGATCACCCCCGTCGTGGCCGCGATCCTGGGGCTCGCCCTGAACGAAGCTGCCTACATGGCCGAAATCGTCCGGGCCGGCATAGTCTCGGTCGGCAAGGGACAGACGGAGGCCGCGCACGCGCTGGGGATGTCAAACATGCGCACCCTGCGCCGGGTGATACTCCCCCAAGCGATGAGCGTCATCGTGCCGCCGACGGCCAATAACGTCATTTCCATGCTGAAGACGACGTCCCTGGTCAGCGTGCTGTCCGTCCCGGAACTCCTCTACGCAACCCAGCTCATCTACGCCGAGAACTTCCAGACCATACCCCTCCTGATCACCGCATCCATTTGGTACCTGATCGTTACGACCCTCATGACCATCGGCCAGTACTACACAGAACGCCACTACAACAAGAGCACCCGTGCGCAGGGACTGAGCGTCATGCGCCGCGTTATGGAACTGCAAAAAAGGCGGGGCACCAATGACGCCCCGGCCGGTTAGGAGAACCGATGACCCAGGCACCAGAAGTAATGGTCAAGGCAACGAACGTATGGAAGTCCTTCGGGCACAACGAAGTGCTCAAAGGCATCAACCTAGAAGTCAAAACCGGAGAAGTAGCCACCCTCCTCGGCCCTTCCGGGTCCGGAAAGTCAACCTTCCTGCGCCTCATCAACCACCTCGACACTGCCTCAGCGGGGCGCATCACCGTCGACGGTGAGCTGGTTGGCTACCGCGAACACAACGGTGCCCTCCACGAACTGCGCCCGCAGTCCATCGCGAGGATGCGCTCGGAAGTGGGCATGGTATTCCAACAGTTCAACCTGTTCCCGCACATGTCGGTTCTTCAAAACATCATGGAGGCCCCCGTCGGCGTGAAGAAGGAACAGAAGTCCAGAGTTAAGGAACGCGCCGAGCGCCTGCTCGAACGCGTCGGTCTTGCCGATAAGCGCAACGCCTATCCCGGGTCCCTCTCCGGCGGGCAACAACAGCGCATCGCCATCGCCCGCGCACTGGCAATGGAACCCAAACTCATGCTGTTCGACGAACCCACCTCGGCACTGGATCCCGAACTGGTCGGGGAAGTACTGGACGTCATGCATGACCTCGCCTCCACCGGGATGACCATGATCGTTGTGACGCACGAGATGGGCTTCGCACGGGAAGTCGCTGACTCCGTCGTCTTCATGGACGGTGGCGTCGTTGTCGAAAGCGGCCATCCCAGAGATGTTCTCAGCAACCCCCGGGAGGAACGCACCCAAGCCTTCCTCAGCAAAGTCCTCTAAACCAGAACATCCGCACCGCAGAAGGAACCATCGATGAAAATCGCCGTAATCGGAGCAGGAATAATTGGCGTGTCCATCGCCGCCGAGGCAGCTGCCCGTGGGGCTGAAGTAACCCTGATCGACAAGAACGCCCCGGGCTCCGGGACGTCTTCGACCTCATATGCATGGGTTAACTCGAATGGCAAGGAACCCGAAGGCTACTACGAACTCAACCGCGCCGGCCTTGAGGCACACCACCGCCTTGCCGGCACGGGCGCGGACTGGTTCCGACCCACCGGTCATATCGAACTCGCTGCCACGCCTGAGCACGCCACCGAACTCCAGCGCCGACTGACCAGGCTTGGACAGCTCGGGTACGAAGCAACAGGCATCACCAATTCAACGGCCAACGAACTCGTCCCTGACCTGATCGTCCCTGCGGACTGCTCCGCCGCTGCCTACTTCCCCCAAGAAGCTCACTGCTACCCCGCCCTGTATATACGTCACCAGCTTCAGCGTGCCAAACACGTCGGTGTCCACCTGCGCATTGGAGCCACCGTGGAATCATTCGAAGAGATGACCGACGGCGTAAACGTCCGCCTTAGCGACGGCAGCAGCATCGCCGTGAACCACGTGATCAGCGCTGTTGGACGGTGGACAAACGACATCACGGCGGCCGCGGGCCTGGGTCCGGTCGTTGCCGAATACCAGGAGCCAGGGGACGTTACCGTCGGCTATCTTGCCGTCACAAACCCCCTGCCCGTAGCCCTGGACCGGATGCTCACCAGCCCGAAGCTGAACATCCGCCCCGATGGTGGTGGTCGTCTATTGCTGCAGGCACTCGATCTCGACGCGACGGCGACCCTTGATTCGGTCCCCGCTCTGCATTCGGACTTGGCGCAGGAATTCATCAACCGGCTCCAGGACATCCTGAAGAACACCGAAAGCGCCCGTCTCACCGAACTCCATGTCGGAGTCAGGGCAATGCCTGCCGACGGGCAAAGCGTCATTGGCGCCGTCCCCTCCAGACCCTGGCTTTACCTCGTTGCTACCCACAGTGGCGTGACCCTGGCCCCCTTCCTGGGATCGGCAGTCGCTGCGGAAGTCTTCAACGAGCCCGAGCCGCTCTTCGATAGCTTTCGACCCACCAGGCTGTTGGACAGCTACCCCCAACACATTCTGGCCGCTCCCCGCCAGCCTGGGCAGCAGTAATCGATAAATCCACGGTCCAGGAACACCTAGGATCGTGACTAGACAAGTGGTGGCGGGTTCCGGCCGGACGGCCCGCCACCACCGAGGACAGTAGGAGCACCCTGTGAACAAGATCCGACGTATGACCGCAGCTGAGCTGAGCACCGCGGCGCTTCGGCAGCAGATCCTGAACCGCGAAATACTCCCGGGAACGCGGGTCACGGAAGATGCAGTGGCCGCTGAACTCGGCGTTTCGCGAGCCACTGTCCGACAAGCCTTGAACTCCTTGGAGTTAGAAGGGCTACTTGTCCGTAACCCTGCCTCCCGGGTCTTGGAAGTCCTCAGCCTGGACCCCGAGGACGTGAAGGAAATTTACCAAGCACGCCGTGTCCTGGAACTGGCCGGTGTGAAGGCGGCCCACGGAGCTCCAGAGGAAGCACTCCTTCAACTCAAAGACGCCATTTCCCAAATGAAGGATGCCGTGGACCGCGGAGACGTGGTCTCGTTTGTGGAAGCCGACAGGCTCAGCCATGTAACGACCGTTGGCTTCCTCAAATCCCGCATACTCTCTGAGACGCACGCTTCACTCATGAGACGCCTCCGGCTCGCCATGACACATCAGGAAACTGACGAGAACGTCATGGACCAAGAGCTGCTCGAGCATCAGGAATTCGGGGACCTGGTCCTGGCCGGGAAGATCGAAGAGGCCCAAAAGAACCTCGCTGACCGGCTCAACGTTGCCGAACGGCAAATGCTCAAGAGCCTGATTACTCCGTCCCGTCCGCGCCCCTGAACAAGGGAATCATCGGAGGTTCCGCTGGGCGGATGCGGGCTCGGCCTTAGCGCGACGGCAGGTCGCTGAAGGGCAGATCGGGCCCGTTGAGGGCGACGGACCCCCTCCGCCCGGCTCAAAGCGGTGCGCCGGGCGGATCAGGTCGGGTGGCGGCGGGACGTCAGACCTGCTCTTTCCAGAGATCAGACTTCCGCACCGCGTAGTGATGCCCGTGCGAATCCGTCTCGACTTCGAAGGTCGACAGGTTCTCTTCCGATGCGCGCTCGAAGTCATCGTGCCGGTGCACCACTGGCGCGGCGGTGTCACCGCGGCTGGCATTGCCGAAGAGGTACCTGAACATATAGGTCCGCTTCATAAAGCGCCTGACTGCATGTGTCACAATTCCCACCCCCTTCCGACCTTGCGGATGGATCACGGGGGCGTCTGTCCTGTGCCTCCGTGCCCCCATTTTACGCCCGACGGCGGCAAAAGGCCCGGCGAGAACGGCCCCGACCAAGTTCGGCGACCTAGCGCAGGGACTTGTCCTCCGGGTCCCGCGGCACAACGTAGGTGGTGCCGTCCGGGCGGCGCAGGGTCTGCCACTGCCGGGTTTCGGATTGGCGTTGCTCCAGCAGCTGCCGGTTCTGCTCCGTCATTTCGTGACCGAGGGAGCTGCGGTTGGCCGGGCCGAAAATGACGCGCAGCTTCCCGGTAGCCCGCATGAACCGCTGGGCGGCATTTTCCTTGGCCATCGCTGGTCCTCTCGCAGTCACCACGGCAATCCCCTCAGTGTACGCTAATCATTAGTGCACTAATCAACGAAGGAGCCGGCGTGACCGAGGGTATTTCAGACCAGGAGGCGGCGGCCGAGGACCTCCTGCTCGAGCAGCAGCTTTGCTTCGCCCTGACCGTGGCGTCGCGGAGCGTGGTGGGGGCATACAAGCCCGTCCTGGACCGGCTGGGATTGACCCACCCCCAGTACCTGGTCATGCTGTGCCTCTGGGAGTCCAGCCCGCGGTCCGTCCGGGAAATCAGCGACGCGCTGGCCCAGGAGCCGGCCACCATTTCACCGCTGCTGCGCCGCCTGGAAGCGGCCGGCCTGCTCAGCCGCCGCCGCGCCGCAGGCAACGAACGCTCCCTCGAGGTGCGGCTGACCGCCGCCGGCACCGCGCTCCGGCAGCAGGCGACGGCGGTGCCCGGCATCATGATGGACCGCCTGGGCTTGACCCGCGAGCAGGTCGGCCAGTTGCACGCCGCCATGACGGACCTGATTGCCGCAACGAAGAGCACGCCCGGGACCGCTGCGGATGCGGCTTCCCGGCGGTAGACTGTGCTGGACTGAGGAGGACAGCTGATGCGCATGCAACTGGGTCACGCGGCGATCGTTTTGCTGGCCGCGGCCGCGCTGGCCGCCTGCACCCCGGAAGGCGGCGACGCACCGTCCCCCGCACCCACGGCCCCCACCGGCACGTCCGCCCCCGCGACACCCACCCCCTCGCCGGACACCGAAACAACGCAGCCCGCCCCCTCGCCGTCGGCGGTCCCCCTGCCCTCCGGGCCCGGCCAGGGCAACGCCGAACTGGCCATCATGATCAGGCCCTCCGAGACGGGGACGCCGAGCAACTTCACCCTGGTCTGCCAGGACGGCGTCCCGGCAGCCGAAAGCGACCACCCGGACGCCGCGGCGGCGTGCGGGGCGCTGAAGGACAATCCGGCCATCCTGAGCCCGGCCCCGCCGGCCAAGGACCAGCTCTGCACCCAGCAATACGGCGGCCCGCAGCAGGCAACCGTCACCGGCGTCGTGGACGGCCGCTCCGTGAATGCGGTCTTCAGCCTGACCGACGGCTGCGCAATCGCGAACTGGAATGCCGCCCAGGCGGTCCTCGCCTCCAGCGGCGGAGCACTCTAGGCTGATGCACCTCCCGCAGGATGACTGGCTGCCGCAACAGGCCGCCCACCAACAACGTGTCCGGCGCTACGCCGATCCGTACCTGGCCCGCCGATCCGCCGGACGGAAGCACCCGGTGGAGGATTTCCTCTTCACCTACTACACGCAGAAGCCGGGCCAGCTGCTGCGCTGGCACCCGGGGGCCGGCGTGCTCCTCTCCGGCCCGGCGACGGCGGAACGCTCCGGCTGGAAGCACTACCGCGCCGCCACCGACTGCGAGCTTGCCGCCGCCGGCCTACCGGCAGGAACCGCGGCGGTGACGGTCGACGTCGACGCCTTCCTGAGCGATCGGCGCGAAGCGCTGGAGTTCGCCGGTATCATTCTGGCCGGGACGGCAGCGCGGCCTGCCCAGTTCGGCTGCTTCGGGCTGCACGAATGGGCGATGGTCTACCGGCAGGACAAGTTCGAGCTCCGGCATGAGTACCTCCGGCTCCGGCTCGGCGCCGACCGCACGGATCAGGTCGTGGAAGAAAACCGGATCCGCTGTTCACATTTTGACGCTTTCCGGTTCTACACCCCCGATGCCGTTCCGCTGAACAGCCTCGAGCCCAGCCGGGACAACCAGCGGACCATGGAGCAGCCCGGCTGCCTCCACGCCAACATGGACCTCTACAAATGGGCCTACAAACTGGCGCCCGTGCTGCCGAGCGAACTGGTGATGGATTGCTTTGAGCTGTCCTGGCGGATCCGCGCCATGGACATGCGCGCCTCGCCCTATGATCTGGCCGAATGGGGCTATCCGGCCATCCGGATTGAGACGCCCGAAGGCAAAGCCGACTACGTGGACCGGCAGCGCGCCTTCGCCGCCGAGTCCCAGGAACTCCGGCGCCGGTTGCTCCGCGAACTCACACCCCTGCTGCGGGTCCTCGGCCCCGCGGCGCTCACGACGGGCGGCCCGGCGACCGGCCCCGGCGAAGGACGGCCATGACCGCACCCCCCAACCCGCACGACGTCGACCTCACCATCCGCCTGACCGAGACGCCGGGCGGCCCGGCATGGACCTTCCGGCTCCAGGCCAGCGGCGGAGCACTCACGGACGGCTCCAACCTGCCCGATGCCGCCGCCGCCCTCGACGCCGTGGAGCGGCTCGGGTCCGAAATTTTCTTCCCGCAGCCCGGCCCGCCGAAGATGTGCACGCAGCAGTACGGCGGTCCGCAGGTCGCGCACGTCACCGGCTGGTTCCACGGCCGCCAGGTCAACAGCGCCTTCAGCCGCACCGACGGCTGCGAGATCGCGCGCTGGCGCGCCATGGCACCGCTGCTGGGCGGGATGGCCGGCGGGACGGGCGCAATCTAGGACCATGCGGCCAAGGGCCGGGACCCCGCCGAGCAGGGTCGCAGCAGAACGGCAACGGCCGGCGGTGGGAACCGCCGGCCGTTGCCGTTTCAGGATGGAATGTCCGGTGCTAGATGGCGTTGTCGGGAGCCGGGGCCTGACCGGAATTCTGGATCTTGGCCTTCTCCTGCTTCACCTTCTTGCCCTTGTCCTTTTTCTCCTTTTTATCCTTTTTATCCTTTTTGTCCTTCTCCTCGTTGCCGTCGTCGCCCGGACCGTCGTTGCTGTCCTGGTCCTCGGCCGTCGGCGGCACTGCAGCGCCGTCGGCGGCGGAGACCAGCACGCTGACGAACGTCGGTGCGCTGGCGCCGGCAAACGTCACCCGGCCGATGTAGGAGCCCGGCTGCAGGCCCTTCCAGTTCAGGGTGACCTGGCCGGACTTGCCGTTGGCGAGCTGCAGCGGATTCGGCGTCACCGCGGCGTTGCCGACGTTGGCGAGAAGCACCGTGGCGTCGACTGTGGCCTTGGTGGCCTGGCCGTTGGGGCTGGCGTAGAGGTTGGCGTAGACCGTGTAGGTGCCGGCTGCCGGGTTAGGGATGGAAACCGATTCGCTGGCCGATGAGGTGGCCGCCGTGAGGGGACCGTTGGGCGTCATCACGTACAGGTCGAAGTCGGCATTCGGGTCGGCGGAGATGACCGAGAACTTCGCCACCGGGCTGCCGGCGGGAACCTGGACCGTCTTGACGTGGTTGGACGCGTCAGTCTCGCCGGTGAAGTCGCCCGGAACCAGTTCAACGCCGGTGGAGTCCGCTTTGGAGAGCCCATCGAGGGTCATCTGGATCGGGGCGTCGGTGCCGGAGAGCACCTTGATCGCGCCGGAACCGGTGGCATCCTGCGTCGCGAAGGCAACGTCGGCGGGCGCCACCACCGACTGCGGGCGGACCGCGATCGGCGACGTGACGGTCTTGTTCGCGCCCTGCCAGGTCAGCGATCCCATGGCGTACTGGGCCAGCGGTGCCGTCTGGTTTTCGAACGAGACCTTGAAGGTGCGCTTTTCCCCGGCCTTGCTGAAGTTCAGGACCTCCGGGGAGACCTTGACCTTGATGCCGGGCAGGTCAACCTTCGCCCGGTAGGTGCCCGGGGTCAGTGCGGTCACCGTGCGCGTGAGCTCCATCCGGCCCGCAAGGTTGCCCAGGGCGAAGGAGGCAACGTTCATGTCCCGCGCCCTGGTGCTGCCAAGTCCGGGGATGCCCAGGTCAAGCCCGGTGCCCTGGACAAAGGCCAGGTAGTCCTCCGTCGTGGCGTCGTAGACCAGGCCGGGATCGAGCACCCGGGCCGGGTCGACCTGGCCTGCGCCGGTGGCGAAGACATCGGTGTTCCGGGATCCGTCGGCGAGCTTGATATCCCCGGCGGTGGTCATCATGGCGGATTTCACGGTGGCCGGGGACCACAGCGGGTTCCGGGAGAGGACCAGGGCGCCGAAGCCGGCCACGTGCGGGGCCGCCATCGAGGTGCCGGAGAGGAAGCCGAAGCTGTCCCCGCCGGTGCCGATCGGCGAAACGCCGGCCAGGACTGCCACGCCCGTGGACGTGACGTCGGGCTTGAGCAGGTCCGAGCCGTTGGCCAGGATCGGCCCGCGGGATGAGAAGCCGGCGATCTGCGGCTGCGCTTCCAGCGGCAGGCCGGTGGTGTCCTTGTTGACCAGCGACACCGTGATGGCCGGGTCCGCGGCAACCTTGGCCTTGATGGCTTCGGTGGACGGCGGGTTGACGTGGACGGTGGGGACGGCGTGCTTGTCCGTGTCGAGGGAGGAGTTGCCGAGGTTGACCAGGATCATGCCGACGCCGCCGCCGCGCTTGACCTCATCACTCTTGTCGGTGCGGGCCACGACGCCGCGGTCACAGACCACTACGCGGCCGGCGATCTTGGCCGGGTCCAGGGATCCGGCTTCGCAGAGGTTGGCGCGGCCGGAGCCGGAACCGGCATTGGCTGCGAGGACCACGCCGGCGTTCGACACCTCGCTGTTCATGATGGACGCGCCGCGGTACTTGCTGCCGTCGGAGAATTCCACGGTGCCCTGGAGTTCCTGCGAGAAGCTGCTGGCTGCAACGGTGGTCAGCCACGGTGCGCCGTGGTTGACGGTGCTGGCGGTCGGTCCGGAGTTGCCGGCCGAGGCGGCCACGAAGATGCCGGCCGAGGCGGCGGACAGGAACGCCATGGACACCGGGTCCGTGGTGGTGTCCGTGGCGCCGGAGATGGAGTAGTTGAGCACGTCGACGCCGTCAACGATGGCCTGGTTGATGGCATCGATGGAGGCGGAGGAGTAGCAGCCGCCGCTGTTGGGGTTGGTGTCTTCCCAGCAGACCTTGTAGATCGAGAGCTTCGCGGCCGGGGCGATCCCGCTGGTCTGGCCGAAGCTGCGTCCGTCGACGACGGCCTCGACGCCGGCGTTGCCGGCCGCGGTGCTGGTGGTGTGGGTTCCGTGGCTTCCGGTGTCGACCGGGGAGATCAGTTCCGTCGGCGCCGGTGTGGCGTAGGCCTGGAACGTGTCCGCGAAGTAGTGGGCGCTCAGGACCTTGGAGTTGCATTCGGTGGCGTCGAAGCCCTCGCCGGCCTGGCATTCACCGATGAAGGTGTCGCCGTCGGACTTGAGCATGGCGATCTTGCCGTCGCCGGTGCGGTACGGCACCCCGACGACGGGGTCCCCGGTGAGCGGCTGAACCGGTTCCCCGGCGAAGTACGGGCTCGACGGCGTGTACCCGGTGTCGATGACGCCGACCACAACACCCTTGCCGGCGCCATCCTGGCCGCCGAACTGGGTGTTCCACGTGCCGTTGGCGCCGCTGAGCTTCAGGAAGTCGGTGCTGGAGTAATCCGGGGCGTTTTCGGTATCCGGGGCGACGAGCAATACGCCCGGATCCTTGGCCAGTTTGATGGCCTGGTCCGCGGTCAGGCTGGCGCTGAAGCCGTTGAGCGCGGCGGTGAACTGGCGCTCGATGGCGACGTTCTGCCCGCCGGCGATCTCCGCCTGCTTGCGTTCCAGGTGCGCCTTGTACTTCTTGACCTCGGACTTGCTGGAGTCGAGCTTGCGCCCCTTCTCCGGCTTCGTTGCCGGCAGTCCCGGGGTGCCGCCGTCGTACGTTGCGGACGGCTTTTCGGCCAGGACCACAACATAGCGTCCGTCCTGGTAGGTGTT
>JBFGBS010000008.1:0-17585 GCA_041567475.1 Arthrobacter sp. | reverse complement strand
AGCAGGAAGTTCCAGATGGTGGTGGCAACGGTCGCAATGACCTTGCCGAGCGCGTAGGGATGCCCGGCGGCATCGACCAGATTGACGACGACGTCGATGGCGATGACGTTGAAAACCACGAGGGCGCCGTACTTGATCATGCTGACGTCGACCCGGCCGCTGGACCGGAAGGTGAACTTCCGTTGCACCAGGAAGTTGAAGACGAGGCTCGCGAGGAAGGCGATGGGGGTCGCGATCCAAAGGTCGACGCCGCCCACCTCATGGAGCAGCACGAGCAACCCAAGATCAATGGCGAACGACGCACCGCCGACCACCAGGAACTTCACTAAGTACCCGTTGGCGACCGCCATGCGCACACGGCGAACCAGGCTCATGGGTCCATCGCGCATGATGTGAACGTACCGCCTGTGGTGTTGAGGTCTCCGGCACCGCATCGTCCTGGAGCTTAGCCCAGTCTATCGGGCACGCACGGCCTGCCGGCACCGGGGGTGCGGTCCGCCCCGGAACGCGGACCCGGAACGCGCATCCGTGACGCGGCCCGAACGCGGAACGGCGGATACTTTTTGTGCCGCCGGGAACCCCCGGATCGGGGTCCGGGAACAGGAACCGGCTAGGGTGTTGTAGTTACGTATGGCTCGGGGAAGTCCCCCGCGGGAAGGATGATCGTTGCGCAATCGGCCCCTTGGCGGCATTATCGCCTGCTTTCTGCTCGCCGGAATCGGCGTCGCCGGATGCTCCGGCGGTGCGTCCCCCACCGAGGTCAGAGGTGCGCTGACCGCGATCGGCAGCCCGGTGCAGAAGGACCCGATCCGGGCCTGGAGCAACGCCTGGACCAAGGACCACAACGCCACGTCCCTGAACTACTCCCCGGACGGAGCCGGCGTCGGCCTCTCTGCCCTGGCCACGGGCCAGGCCTACTTCGCCGCGCTGGATACCCCGCTCACGCCCGAGCAGCAGGTGCAGACCCAGGCCGCGTGCGGGCCGTCCGGAGCGTTTTCCGTCCCGGTATCGGTCACCACCCTCGGCGTCGCCTTCAATATGCCCAGCATCCGGAGCCTGAAACTGACTCCGGAGGTTTTGGCCGGCATCTTCTCCGGCACCGTCACCCGCTGGGACGCCCGGGAGATCGCCGCCATCAATCCCGGGACGACCCTGCCCGCGGAGGACATCATCCCGGTCACCGCGACGGCGCCGAGCGCCGAGACTACCGCCGCCACCAGCTACCTCAGCACCGCTGCGGACTGGACAGCCGGCGTCGTCAACACCTGGCCCGCGTCCGAGAACGGGCAGACGGTGAAGAAGCAGACGGACGTTGCCAACGAACTTGACGAGACCGCGGGCGGCATAGCCTTTATGGACCTCGGCGCCATCGGCTCGCGCTTCGATACGGCACTGCTGCCGTTCGGCGGCGGATTCGTGCGCGTCTCCAAGGACTCCGCCGCCCTAGCAGCCCAGCAAGGCAGCACCCGGACCACCCCCACCGGCGTCGAATTCCTGTTGCCGGAAACCAGCGGGCAGGGCTACCCGCTTGGCGTCGTGAACTATCAGGCTTTCTGCCGCACGTACAAGAACCCGCAACTGGCGGGCCTCGTGAAGTCCTGGGGAAAATTTGTGCTCAGCTCCGACGGGCAGGTCGCCTCCACCTACTTCGCGAACGTGACCTCACCGGGCGAGGACGCCATCCGTGAGGCCAGAACGCTAATTGATACGATCGGAGCGGCGCAGTGATCCACGCAGCTGAGGCGGGCAGGCCGGCGCAGGCCGAAGTGATCGGCACCGGCACACCGCCGGCCGTCCGGGCCCGCAAGTACGGCATCTCCCCCACCACCCGCAGCGGCCTGCAGTTCTTCCTGCCGGTCTTCGGCCTGCTCTCGATGCTCATCACGCTCTGGATCCTTGCCACACCGCTGATGGCCTACCCGGACGAGCCCGCGCACACCATCAAGGCCGCCGCCGTCGCCCGCGGCGAGATCTTCCCGGGCCCCGGGGAATCCTACGGCCACGGCGTCCACGTCCAGGTCCCGTCCTATATCGCCAACCTCCAGTCGCAGATGTGCTTTGCCTTCAAGATGCAGGAACCGGCAGGCTGCGCCCCGTCGATCCCGCTGGATGATAACTACCTCACGATCGGGGTGACCTCGGCCGGTTTGTACAACCCGATGTACTACTGGCTCGTCGGGCTGCCAAGCCTGTTCATGTCCGGCGCCCCTGCCCTGTTCGCCATGCGCATCGTCAGCGGCCTGCTCTCCGCCGCCTTCTACGCGGCCGGCTTGACCGCCCTGTCCCGGCTCCGGCACCCGAAGTGGCCGCTGATCGGCGCCGCCATCGCGACCACGCCCATGGTGCTGTTCCTGGCCAGCGGCATCAACCCCAACTCACTGGAAGTCGCGGCGTCCATGGCCGCCTTCTGCGGGCTGGTGTCCGTCCTGGAGAACGCGCGGCGCCTGGACCGTGCCCTGCCGGGGATCCTGGCGGTCGGCATTTCCGCCGCCACGCTGGCGAACACCCGCAACGTCTCGCTGCTCTGGCTTCTCTGCGGCGTGATCGTCGCCGCCCTGTTCTTCCGCTGGGCCGACATCGCCGCCCTCTTCCGGAACAAGCTGGTGCTCGCCGTGACGGCGCTGACCGCGGTGGGAGTGGTCCTGGGCGTGGCCTGGAACTTCCTGATGCTGCGGGCCCCCGCGTCCGCCGGCGAGGCCCCGGCCGGGATCTCAAACGTCGAGGGGGAAGTCCGCCCCTACAACGCCTTCCTCACGATGATGGACCGGTCCTTCGACTTCGTTGGCCAATACATCGGCGTCGCGGGCTGGCTGGACGCGCCGGTACCGCAGGGAGTGATCATGTTCTGGAACATGCTCCTGGTCGGCCTGGTGCTCATGGTGTTCCTGGTCCGCCCGTACCGGCTGCAGGCCGGATTCTGGGTGGCCCTGGCCTTCCTCGCGATCGTTCCTGCGGTGCTTCAGGCAGCACTCGTGAACACCACCGGCTTCATCTGGCAGGGCCGCTACAGCCTCCCGCTGTTCATCATTGCGCTGATCTCCGCCGGCCTGGCCATGAGGTTCCGGCCCTTCCCGCAGCTTCCGCAGAGCCGGACCATCACCCGGATCCTCCTGCTCGGGGCCTGCGCCGCCCAGGCCTACGGTTTCCTGAACGTGCTCCGGCGCTATGTTGTAGGCCTGCAGCCGTGGGGCAACTGGCAGACCATGTTCACCGTCCCGGGCTGGCAGCCGCCGCTGACCTGGGAAGTCCTCACGGTACTGTTCATCGCCGTGCTGCTGATCGCCGCATCGGCGTTCTTCAGCTACCTGCACCCGGGGTATACGCTGCTGCCGCGCCTCTCGCGCCGGCTGCGGACGCTGCGACCCGGCCGCCGGGCCCGCACCGCGCGCGGCTGAACCGCCCCCGGAGTCGGTCCGGAGACCAAAAAGGACCCGTTCACGACAGGTGCCGTGAACGGGTCCTTTTGGCGTTATGACCGTGCTGCCCCGGCGCTATGCCCCGGTCTTGGCGGCGGCCATGTATTCCTTGAGCCGGGCGGAGGACTGCGGCGGCTCGAAGCCGGCGGCCTTGATCTTCGCCAGTGACAGGACGCTGTTCAGCGGACGGGGTGCGGCCGCCTTGTCCTTGAAGTATTCCGCCGTGCTGACGCCGGTGACGTCTCCGGCCCGGGCCCCGGCAAGCTCGTAGACCTCGGCGGCGATGGCGGCCCAAGACTGCGGTTCGCCGTCGCTGCTGACGTTGTACGTTCCGAACGGCGCCCCGGTTTCGAGCAGGTGCCGGATGGCGGCGGCGATGTCCGGGGTGAAGCTCAACCGGCCGATCTGGTCATCAACCACACTGGGCTTGATGCCGCGCCCGGCCAGCGAAGCCATGGTCCGGACGAAGTTGTTGCCCTCGCCGATGACCCAGCTGGTCCGCACAATGTAGTGCTGCGGCGCTCCGGCGGCCGCGGCGTCGCCGGCGGCCTTGGTCTGCCCGTAGACGCCGAGCGGGCTCAACGGCTCGTCTTCGTCATGCGTGGCTGCCGAACCGTCGAACACGTAGTCGCTCGAGACCTGGACCAGGGTGATGCCGTGGGTCGCCGCGATCCGGGCGAGTTCCGCGACGGCCTGGACGTTGGCGGCCCAGGCCTGCCGGCGCCCGGCGGCCGTCTCCGCCTCATCCACGGCCGTGTACGCCGCGGCGTTGATGATCGTGGAGTAGTTCTTCCAGTTGCGCCCGGCGTAGCTCTCCGGGGCGGAAATATCGAACTCGGCCCGGCCGGCGAACTCCACCTCGGCGCGGCCCTTGTACTCCTCGCGCAGGGCCAACCCGAGCTGCCCGTTGGCGCCCAGGACCAGGATTTTCTTCGGCGGCATGGCAACAACGTCCGCGAGGTGCGGGTGGGCCTTGTCCTTGTCGGAGAGCTCGGCCTGCTCCAGCGGGATGGGCCAGGCGATGTCGGCGGTGCTGTCCGCGAGGTTCAGGAACGTGTACTGGCCCTGCGCATCGGCGCTCCAGTGGTCGTTCACAAGGTAGGTGTAGGCGGTGTTGTCCTCGAGCGTCTGGAAGGCGTTGCCGACCCCGCGGGGGATGAAGATCGCCTGGCTGGGATCGAGTTCGGCGGTGAAGACCGTCCCGAAGCTGGGACCTTCGCGCAGGTCAACCCAGGCACCGAAGATCCGGCCGGTCGCGACCGAGATGAACTTGTCCCACGGCTCGGCGTGAATCCCCCGGGTGGTCCCGGCCTTTTCATTAAAGGAGATGTTGTTCTGGACCGGGGAGAAGTCGGGCAGGCCCAGGGCGAGCATCTTCTCCCGCTGCCAGTTCTCCTTGAACCAGCCGCGGTTGTCGCCGTGGACCGGAAGGTCGTAAAGGACGACGCCGGGAATGGTCGTTTCGATGGCGCGCAGCGGCTTCGAGAATTCGATCGTCACGTTACTGGCCCTGCTCTTTGTACTTTGCTTCGGTTTCGGCCTTCTGCGGGCGCCACCAGTCCTGGTTGTCGCGGTACCAGGCGATGGTGTCTTCGATGCCGGCGTCGAAGTTGGAGTACTGCGGGGTCCAACCGAGTTCGGTGCGCAGCTTGGTCGAGTCGATTGCGTAGCGCAGGTCGTGGCCGGGCCGGTCGACGACGTGGTCATAGGCGTCGGAGGGCTGGCCCATGTGGGCGAGGATCAGCTCGACGACTTCCTTGTTGTTTTTCTCGCCGTCGGCACCGATCAGGTAAGTTTCGCCGATCCTGCCCTGGTCGATGATGGCCAGCACGGCCGAGGAGTGGTCGTTCGCGTGGATCCAGTCCCGGACATTTTCGCCCTTGCCGTAGAGCTTGGGGCGGATACCGTCGATCACGTTGGTGATCTGGCGCGGAATGAACTTCTCCACGTGCTGGTACGGCCCGTAGTTGTTGGAGCAGTTGCTGATGGTGGCCTGCAGCCCGAAGGACCGGACCCAGGCGCGGACCAGCAGGTCGGAGCCGGCTTTGGTCGAGGAGTACGGGCTCGACGGGTTGTACGGGGTGTTCTCGGTGAAACGCTCCGGGTCATCGAGTTCGAGGTCGCCGTACACCTCGTCGGTGGAGATGTGGTGGAAACGCTTGTTGTGCTTCCGGGCCGCTTCGATCAGCGTGTAGGTGCCGATGATGTTGGTATCCAGGAACGGCCGTGGATCGTGCAGTGAGTTGTCGTTGTGCGATTCGGCGGCGTAGTGGACCACCACGTCGTGGTCGCGGACCAGGGCGTCAACGACGGCAGGGTCGGCAATATCCCCCTCGACGAAGTCGAACCGGTCGCCGGGCAGGTTCTTGAGGGATTCGAGGTTGCCCGCGTAGGTCAGCTTGTCCAGGACCGTCACGGAGCGGTCGGTGTTGGACATCACATAGTGGACAAAGTTCGAACCGATGAAGCCGGCGCCGCCGGTAACGAGGAGTTTCTGCATGTGCCCAGCCTACCCAACGCCCGGCGCAAGCCGGGAAAAGGCCCGGTAATAGGTCGGGGCCGCTCAGGCCGGCTGCCGTGTCCGGCGGCGGGCCTCAACCATCAGCCGCAGCAGCATGATGCGTGCGGCGATGATCCTGCGCAGTGACCGCCATCCGGCCGGGGTCTGGTTTTCCTCGTGCAGGCGCCGGTAGATCGTCGGCTCGTCCAGGTGGGTGATGGAGCCGGCCATGTTTCCGCAGATGGCAAGCCAGAGGTCGTGGGATTCCCGGACGTAGGCCGGGATCGGGGTGAACAAGGCTGCCGCGTCCCGGCGGAATGCCATCGCGCAGCCGTAGTAGGCCCGGACGCCCACCAGGGTCGCGGCGAGGTTCGCCAGGTGGCGGCCGGAGTCCGAGGAGCGCAGCGGCCGGATCCACGGCCGCGGTCCGCCGCCGAGCATATCGAAGTTGCTGGCCACCACCCGGGAGCCCGCGAGGGCACCGAGCATCAGCTCAACCCGGCCCGGGATCCACACGTCATCCTGGTCGGAGAGGAAGATGTATTCGCCCCGGCTGAGTCGGACGGCTTCTTCGAAGGTGCGGACATAGCCGCGGTTGGCCGCGGCCCGGACCAGGCGGATGCGGGGATCCTCGATTCCGGCGATCACGTCGGCAGTGTTGTCCGGGGACGCGTCATCCACGATGACCAGCTCGTCATCGGGTCCCAGCTCCGCGAGGATGGAGGCCACCTGTTCCCCGACGAAGGCGGCGCCCCGGTAGGTTGCCATGCATACGCTCACCCGGATGTTCCGCCCGTCCGGCGCCGTCGAATCAGTCATGCAGACCACTTTAGGTGAAGTCCGGCGGGCCGGAGTCAGGGACCGGCCATCGCGTATCATCGTTGGGTCAAGCCCTCGAGCACTAGGACCGCACCCCGCATGAAACCCGTATTGCTCCGGCTCGCAGGCTTCACCTTCCTGCCGCTACTGGCGCTCGTGCTGCCCTTCCTGCTCCTGCCGGTCATCTCCCGCGTCGTCGGGGCGGACGGCTGGTCCAGCATCACCTCGGGCCAGGCCATCGGCGTCTTCGCGGCAACGATCATCCTCTGGAGCTGGAATATCTCCGGCCCCGTCGAGATCGCCCGCGCCGGCGCCTCGCCCGTCCGCGCGGCCCTGTATTCGAGCAGCATCCGGTCCCGGACGGTGATCGCCGCGCTGGTCCTGCCGCTGATGACCCTGATCACGGTCTTCGTGGCGAAGGACGGGTTCGTGCTCGACGCCGTCACGATGGCCTGGGCCACGGCCCTCACCGGATTCTCGCCGGCCTGGTACGGGATCGGCACCGGTCAGCCCCGGATCCTCGCTGTCTATGACACCCTCCCCCGCTTCTTCGCGGCCATCGTCAGCGCGCCGCTGATCCTGCTCACCGGGCAGATCTGGACCTACGGCGTCGTTACGGTCGTCGCGATTCTGATCGCGCTGGTGTCCTTCCAGCGCCGCTTCGGCGAAGCCGGAACCTGGTTCCCGACGAAGCCGGGCACGGTCGTCCGCGACTTGATCGTCCCGCACGCCGGCACCGCCGGCATCAACCTCACCGGCAGCGCCTACGCCTCTTCGCCCTTGCCGATCGCCACGGCGACGGTTCCCTCCGCCGCGGCCACCGCCGGCTTCGCCTCGGCCGACGCCATCTACCGGCTGGGGCTCTTCAGCGTCGTTGCCCTCGGCAACACCTTCCAGGGCTGGACGCTCGAACGCGACGCGGCCGATCCGCGGCGCCGGCATCTGGCCGCGCTGGCCGCGCATGCCGTCCTCGGCGTCGCCGGCGGAGCGTTCCTGGGCCTCTTCGGCCCCTGGGTCTCCGGCGTCATGTTCGGTGAGCCAGTCCGCGCCGATACCCTCACCTGTGTCTATTACGGCATTTCCTTCTTCTTCCTCTCGGCCTCCACCCCGCTCATCCGGAACCTCCTGATTCCTGCCCGGCGGCAGAAGACGGTCCTGCTGTGGACGGGGATTTCCGCCGTCGTCGGGGTGTCCCTCATGGTCCTGGCCGGCCTGGCCGGGGACGTGCCGGGCGTGGCGCTGGGGATGGCGGTGAGCGAGGCGGTCCTCTTCGCCGGCCTGCTGGTCCCGGCCCTGCGCATCCTCCCGGCCATTACCAGCCCGGCAACGGTCGACAGGTAGGATCAACAGCGTGACTGATAGACGCCAGCGGCGGATTGCCGCCGTGATTGCCGCGTTCAACCCCGACGCCGACCTCCTGGCCAACGCCGCCGCCATCCGCGCCCAGGTCGATGAGCTGGTTGTCGTCGACGACTGCAGCACCGCCCCCGAGGCTGCCGGGATCTTCAAGCAACTGGCCCGGGACGGCGTCACCGTCCTGGCGATGCCGGACAATTCCGGCATCGCCGCGACCCTCAACCGCGGCGTCGCGGAACTCGAGGCAACCACCCGTCCGGAGTTCATCCTCACATTCGACCAGGACTCCCTGCCCGTGGCCGGCTACGTCGACAACGCCCTGGCCACGTACGACCGGGCCACCGCCGCGGGCCAGCGCGTCGGGTTCGTGTCCGCGGAATCCTTCAGCGGGCACCGCGTCCCGACGCTGGGACCCGGCACCGGCACCGGCCAGCCGGAGGCCTTCGATCCGATGCAGTCCGGCTTCTTCATCCCGGCCGCCACCTTCACCGCGATCGGCCGGTTCGAGGCCGGATTCTTCATCGACTGCGTGGATTCCGAATTCACCGCCCGCGCCCGGGCCGCCGGGTACACCATCCCGGTCGGCGCCGGCTGCGCCGTTGAACACCGGCTGGGGGCTCGGCTGCCGGCCAAGGCGTTCGGCCGCCAGCTCCGTTTCAGGGGCAACGAGCTGTCCTTTAACTACTACGCCCCGTTCCGGATGTACTACATCGTGCGCAACGGCACGGTCCTCATCCGGCGTTACTGGCGCCGGAACCCGGCCTGGCTGCTGCGCCGGTCGGTGGAGGAAAGCAAGGCCCTGGTCCTGCGGTTCAGTTTCAGTCCCGACCGCCGGAACCTGCTGGCCGCCGCCTGGCAGGGCCTGCTTGATGCGGTCCGGGGCCGCGACGGCCAGATCAGCACCGACCTCCTCAGCCGCTTTCGGGCGCGTTGATATATTGGAGAACTATGAAAATTCATGACTCGACCCGTGTCCTGGTCATCATGCCGGCGTGGAACGAAGCCGAGTCTGTGGGCAATACCGTCCGCGAGGTCCTCGGCGTCGGACGCCCCTACGACGTCCTCGTCGTCAACGACGGCTCAACGGATGCCACCGCCGACGTGGCCCGGGACGCCGGCGCCACCGTCCTGACGCTGCCCTTCAACCTGGGGGTGGGCGGCGCCATGCGGGCCGGGTTCAAGTACGCCCGGCGCTTCGGCTACGCCCGGGTGATCCAGGTCGACGCCGACGGCCAGCATGACCCCCGCAACATCGACGAGGTCCTCGCCGGACTCGAGCACGCCGACATCTCCATCGGCGCCCGGTTCGCCGACCGCGGCGACTACGAAGTCAAGGGTCCGCGCAAGTGGGCCATGCAGTTTTTGGCCAAGGTCATTTCCGGCCTCGCGAAAACCAAGCTGACCGACGTCACCTCCGGGTTCCGCGCCGCCAACGAGCGCGCCATCAGCCAATACCTGGACCACTACCCCGCGGAGTATCTGGGTGACACCATCGATTCGCTCGTCGTCGCGGTCCGGTCCGGCTGCAAGGTGACGCAGATTCCGGTCGCCATGCGCCCGCGCCAGGGCGGGACGCCGAGCCACAACCCGGCGAAGGCGGCCATCTACCTCGGCCGCTCAATCTTTGCCCTGCTGCTCGCCCTGACCCGTAAACCGTCGCGCCTGCCGGCGGCACCGCTCAACGCCCAGGGGAGGGCACAGTGATAAACATCGCAGCGTTCGTGCTGTCGCTGGCGATCGTCGGCGTCGTTTTTGAGATGCTCCGGCGGAAGAAACTCCGCGAGAAGTACGCCGCGTTGTGGCTGATCGTCGGCGTCGGGACCCTGGTTCTCGCCGCGTTCCCCCGGCTGCTGACCATCGTGGCGGAAACCGTCGGCGTCCAACTGCCCTCGAACCTGCTCTTTATCATCAGCATCCTGCTGCTCCTGGGCGTCTGCCTGCACTTGTCCTGGGAAATCTCCGTGGTCGAAGACGAAACCAGGACCCTCGCTGAGGAAGTGGCGATCCTGCGGGCCATGGTCGAGGAGCTGACCCCGCAGGATTCCGGCGGCGACGCGCCAGCGTCACCGACATCGACGTAGGGGCCCGGACACCAGCTATGGCACTTGATATCTTCATTCCCTATTGGGGTGACGTTCCGTTCATGAAACTGGCCGTCGAGAGCGTACTGGCCCAGACCAACGGCGACTGGCGCCTGACGGTCGTGGACGACGCCTACCCCGGTGATGAAATCCGTCGCTATGTCACGGGCCTGGACGATCCGCGGGTCACCTACCTCCGCAAGGACACCAACGAGGGCATCACCGAGAACTTCCGCACGTGCGTCTCGCTCGCCAGCCAGGAGGTCCTGGTGGTGATGGGGTGCGATGACCTGCTGCTGCCGAACTACGTCGACGTGGTGCTGCGCGCCCACGCGGCCTTTCCGCAGGCCTGGATCATCCAGCCCGGCGTGCAGATCATCGACGAGTCCGGCAACCCGGCCGTTCCCCTGGTGGACGTTGTCAAGCAGCGCCTGGTCAAACCCCGCGGTGCCGGGGCCCGGATCGTGGCCGGCGAACCGCTGGCCGTCAGCCTGCTCCACGGCGACTGGTTGTACTGGCCCTCGCTCGCATTCCGCACCGACCGGATCCGGGACTACGACTTCCGGGACGGCTTCCCCGTCATCCAGGACCTGGCCCTCGTCATCGACATGGTCCTGGGCGGCGCGGACCTGCTGATCGAACCCGAGATCTGCTTTGAGTACCGCCGGCACACCTCCAGCGCCTCGGCGGCCAAGCTCGTCGACGGCACCCGGTTCACGGGAGAACGTGACTACTTCGCCCTGGCCGAGCGGCTCTGCGCCGCCAAGGGCTGGCGGAAGGCTGCCGGCGCCGCACGTCTCCGGCTGACCTCACGTGCCCACGCGCTGCTGTTCATTCCGGGCGCCGCGCGCCGGATCAGCACCGGACCGCTGGGCATCCTGCTCCGGCACGCCTTCGGAAAGTGAGCCGCCCGCCCATGCCGGACAAACCAGACGCTCCCGTCAGTGATGTCACCGCCGTGGTGACGGCCTTCCGGCCGTCCCGGGAATTGGTCGGCAACGTTGAATCGCTGCTGCACCAGCTTGCGTCCGTCGTGGTGGTCGACGACGGCGGCGGCCCCGGCTTCGACGACGTCTTCGCCGCCCTTGCCGGCGCCGGCGCCACCGTGGTCCGGCTCGATACCAACGCCGGCATTGCCGCGGCGCTGAACGCAGGCATCCGGCGGGCCCGGGAGACCGGCGCGCCGGAATTCATCCTCACCGTCGACCAGGACTCGCACTTGCCGGCCGGTTACGTCCGTGCCCTGCGCGATGCCGCCGCCGCGGCCCGGGCCGCCGGCGTGGAGCCCGGAATGATCTCCCCCGCCCGGATCCACGGCAACCCGGTCCTGCGGGCGGGCTCCCGGAACGGGATACCCCTCGGCAAGGAGCCGATCCAGTCCGGGCTGCTGGTACCGGTCACGACGCTGGAGGCGATTGGCGGATTCTGGGAGGAGCTGTTCATCGACCTCGTGGACACCGAATATTACTTCCGGGCCCTCAACGCGGGCTTGCCCACGGTCCTGGCCGACGCCGAATTCGACCACTCCCTCGGCACCATGGTCGACGCCGTCGTGTTTGGCCGGACCCTTCCCGCGGGCGGAAACCCGTTGAAAGTCCGGATCGCGGCGACCTGGCGGTACTACTACATTTTCCGGAACCGGGTGCTCGTCAGCCGCCGCTACGCCGCCCGGAACCCGGGGTGGGTGGCCGCCGGGATCGGGACCGACCTGCGCCACCTGCTCGCGGTCACCCTGCTGGCACCGGGGCGTCCGGCCAGGCTGGGCTCGGCGCTACGCGGCATCGCCGACGGCGTCCGCGGCCGCAGCGGCCGGCACCACACCAACTAGGGCCGCCCGGCAACCGGCGTCATCCTCGGGGTCCCGGGTTTGGACCGTGGCTAACAGGTAGGAGAGGATGTAGTCCATGCGCGGAATTATTCTTGCCGGCGGGACCGGCTCTCGTCTTCACCCGATCACCCACGGCATCAGCAAGCAGCTCGTCCCGGTCTATGACAAGCCGATGATCTACTACCCCCTTTCGACGCTGATCGGCGCCGGCATCCGCGACATCCTGATCATCACCACCCCGCACGACGCCGACCAGTTCCAGCGGCTCCTCGGCGACGGCTCGCAGTTCGGCATCAGCCTCACGTACGTCCAGCAGGCGTCCCCGGACGGGCTCGCCCAGGCCTTCATCCTCGGCGAAGAGCACATCGGCAACGAAACGGTGGCCCTGGTGCTCGGCGACAACATTTTCTACGGCCAGGGCATGGGAACCCAGCTGCGCAAGCATGCCAACATCGACGGCGGCGCCGTCTTTGGCTACTGGGTCAAGGACCCCAAGGCCTACGGCGTCGTGGAATTCGACGGCGAGGGTACGGCCATCTCCCTTGAGGAAAAGCCGGAACAGCCGAAATCGCATTACGCGGTCCCCGGCCTGTATTTCTATGACAATGACGTCGTGGAGATCTCCAAGAACCTCAAGCCCTCGCCCCGCGGCGAGCTGGAAATCACCGACGTGAACCGGACCTACCTGGAGAACGGCAAGCTCCGGGTGGAGATCCTGCCCCGCGGCACCGCCTGGCTCGACACCGGAACGTTCAACGACCTCAACGACGCGTCCAACTTCGTCCGCACGGTGGAAAACCGCCAGGGCCTGAAGGTCGGCGCCCCGGAAGAAATCGCCTGGCGCCAGGGCTTCCTGACCGACGACGAGCTCCGCCAGCGCGCCGAGCCACTCATCAAGAGCGGCTACGGCGCATACCTGCTCGAACTCCTGGAGCCGTAACCGCCCCATGTGGTGGTCTTTTATTCCGCACATCCTCGGCGCCGCCGCACTGCTTCTTCTGCCGGGCCTCCTGGTTTCTTTGGCCTTGCGGTTCCGGGGCTTTGACGCGCTCGCCCTGGCCCCGGCCTTCTCGGTCGGGATCATCGTGCTTGCCTCGACGGCGGCGCCCTTTGCCGGCGTCGGCTTCGGGCTGATCCCGACCGCCGCGGTGACGCTTGCGCTGGCAGCCCTTGGCGCCTGGGCCGCCAGGTCCCGGACCACGGCTTCCGGTTCCCCTAACCAAACGCCCTGGTGGCGGCGGGACGCCGCAGCCTTCGCGGCGGTGATGATCGCCGGCAGCCTGCTCGCGTTCCGGGTCCTGCAGGCCACGGGAACCCCGGAGGCCTTCTCGCAGACCTACGATGCCGTCTTCCACCTCAATTCGGTCCGGTACGCGCTCGATACCGGACAGTCCTCGTCGCTGACGTTGGGCGGTATGACCGGCGGCGGGTTCTACCCTGCCGGCTGGAACGCCGTAGCGACGCTCGTGGCCGGAACCACCGGCGCCAGCGTGCCCGCCGCCGTCAACATCACCACGCTCGTGCTCGCCGCCGTGTTCTGGCCCCTGAGCGTGGTGCTGCTGGCCAAGTGGGTGGTCGGCAACGGCCCGGCCGCGATCCTCGGCGCCGGGGTGGCCGCTGCCTCGCTGGGCGCCTTCCCGCTGCTCATGATGGACTTCGGTGTGCTGTATCCGAACCTGCTCGCCATCAGCGTCCTGCCCGCGGCCGTTGCCCTCGCCGCATCGCTGGCGGGATTCGCCCCGGGGCCGGTGGAGCACGGTCCGGGCCTGGCGCCGCAGCGCCCGGCCAACGTGCTGCCGACCGCCCTGTCCCTGCTCCTGGCGCTGTCCGGACTCGCCGTCGCCCACCCGACCACCTTCATGGCGTGGCTGACCTGGACCCTGCCGATGGCGGTCATTCTCTCGTGGCGGGCCATCCCCGAGGCCTGGCGCGGCCGGCGGGAAGCCCCGCAGCGCCTGCGGCTCCGGGTGCTGGGCGCCGCCGGGTACGCCGCGGTGTTCCTGGCGCTGTGGATCGTCCTGCGTCCGCCGGCGGACGCCGCCTTCTGGGGCCCGAACGGCACGGCTCCGCAGGCATTCGGCGAGGCCCTGAGCTTCTCCCCCGTGGACCTCTCCCCCGCCTGGCTCGTCGCCCCGCTGGCGTTGCTGGGGCTGTGGGCAAGCTTCCAGGCCCCCCGCCGGTTCGCGTGGGTGGGCATGGCCTACCTGATCTTCGCCGGGCTCTACGTCGTCGTCGCCGGCTTCCCCAAATCCCCCACCAGGGACTTCCTGACCGGGGTCTGGTACAACGACAGTCCCCGGATCGCCGCTCTCCTGCCGGTCGCGGCCGTGGTCCTGACCGCCGTCGGCCTCGACTGGGCCGCCCGGAGGCTTTCCGCGGCTCGGAACCGTTCCCGGGCCCTGGCGCTGGCCGTTGACGGCCCGCGCCGCTTCAGCAGCGCCGGAGCGGCGGCCTACCGGGCGGCGGTCGGGCTCGTGCTGGTTGTGGCGGCTGTCGCGCTCGGCCAGCAGGGCGGCTTCAAGGAGGAAGTGCAGCTGGCCTCCTCCCGCTACGAGATCGACGACGATGCGCCCCTGGTCTCCACCGACGAACTGGCCCTCATCCACCGGCTCAAGGACACCGTCCCGGCGGATGCCCTCCTGATCGGCAACCCGTATACGGGGGCCGCCCTGTCCTATGCGCTGGGCGACCGGAAGTCGGCCCAGCTGCACATCATGAGCAGTGTTTCCCCCGAGGTCCAGAAGATCTACGAATCCGCCGGTTCCGTCGTGACGGATCCGAGTGTGTGCCAGGCCGTGCGGGAAGCCAACGCCTTCTACATCCTGGACTTCGGCAGCAAGGAAGTGCACCGCGGCTATCACACCCCGCCCGGGCTTTTCCGGCTCGAGCACAACCCCGGGATGGAACTGGTCGACAGCGAAGGCCGGGCCCGGCTGTACAAAATCGCCGCCTGCGCCACCTGAGGCCCGCCGGCAGTAAGCAGGGCCGGAGCAGACCAAAGCGCCCCCGCACAGTGTGCGGGGGCGCTTTAGTGCAGCCGGGACGCTGGTGCCCGGACGTGCCCGGAGCGGCTGTCAGTGGATGGTGGTGCGTCGGCGGAGTTCCCCGACGACCTCGTGCACTTCCCCGTCCATGATGACCTTGCCGTGTTCGAGCAGGACACCGCGTTCACACACAGTGGCGACCAGGTCGAGGTCGTGGCTGACCACAAACAGGGTCTTGCCCTTGTCCGACAGCTCTTTGATCTTCGCGATGCACTTGCGCTGGAACGGCTCATCACCGACGGCGAGGATCTCATCGATCAGGAAGACTTCGGGATCCGTGTGCACGGCGATGGAGAATGCCAGCCGCAGATACATGCCTGAAGAGTAGAACTTCACCTCGGTGTCGATGAACTCGCCGATTTCCGAGAACTCCACGATCGAGTCGAATTTCTCGTCAATCTGCTTCTCCGTCATGCCAAGGATCGCGCCGTTGAGGTACACGTTGTCCCGGCCGCTGAGGTCATGGTGGAACCCGGCGCCGACTTCGATCAGGCCGGCCACCCGGCCCCGGGTGCGGACGCTGCCGCCGTCGGGCTGCAGCACTCCGGAGATCAGCTTCAGCAGGGTGGACTTACCCGAGCCGTTCAGGCCCAGCAGGGCAACGGTCTCGCCCTGCTTGACCTCAAGGTCAACGTCCTGGAGGGCCAGGAACTTCTTGGAAAGATCGCCCTTGCGGCCCTTCACGAGCCAGACGAGGGCCTCTTTGAGGGACCGGGTGTGACGCAGGACGAACTGCTTCCGGACACCCGTGCAGCTGATCGCCACTTGGCCGTGCGCGGTCATCTTAGAGCTCCTGTGCGAAGTGGACGGCAAGCCGGCGGAACGTGAACTGTCCCAGGAACAGGATGCCGAGCGTGATGATCATGGCGACCGGAAGCCAGAGGCCGAACAGATCCGGCGGGATCGCCTGGGCAATGGCCTGATCGGTGTTAAGCGTCGGTTCCCAGAAGGACCAGTGGAAGACCTCTACGGCGACCGTCATCGGGTTCAACTGGTAGATCCAGAACCACGGACCCATCACCCGCTCCACCATCGACCAGACGTAGAGCACGGGCGAGGCCCACGTAACGACCATCACGATCATGTCCACAATGTTTTCGGAGTCCCGGAAGTAGACGTTCATCGCCCCGAACAGCAGCCCCAGTCCGGTCGCGAGGACCGCGACCATCACGAACACCAGGATGATCGCAAGCAGCTGGAAGATCGTCGGGGTCCAGCCCACCAACAGGCACGCCCCGACCAGCACCACGAGCTGCGGGAAGAAATGGGCCGCGGAGACCCACACGGTTGCGACCGGGAACAGCTCCCGGGGCAGGTAGATCTTCCGGATGAGGTCGCGGTTGTCCACGATCGACCGCGTGGCGTTCGAGAGCGACTCGGTGAAGAAGTTCACCAGGACGATGCCCGCGAAGAGGTAGATCGCGTAGTTGGGTGTGCCGCGCTGCAGGTTCAGGAAGATGCCGAGCGCAACGTAGTAGATCAGGAACTGCACCAGCGGTTTCACATAGGACCACAGCAGGCCCAGCACGGAGCCGCGGTAGCGAACCTTGATTTCCTTGCGGACCAGCAGCTTCAGGAGGAACCTGTCGCCGTAGACATCAAGGAGGCCGCGGCCGCTCCCGGGGGTGTTCAGCTGGTCGGCTTGGCCGGCCATCTACCGGCCGTCCCGGGAATGCGCCTCAAAGGTCTTCTTCCAGGCCTCGATCGAGCTGATCTCGGCCACGGCGCTGCGGTACTGCTCGGCGAGGGTGTCCCACTCGCGGAACAGCCTCAGGTGCAGCGCGGTGGCTTCGGTCAGCATCGACTTGAGCTTCTTCGGATCCCGCTGGTACCAGGACGCGCCCGTGCCCTCGGCGTTGGAGACCACCACGCTGTCGTAGTGCGCCACCCGGAACCAGCGGTTGTCGCGGTGCGCCAGGTACGCCTGCGGCCGTTCGGCGCTCTCGGGGCCGGGGGCCTTGATCAGTTGCCGGGCGACGGTCTTGATCCCCCAGGGGATGAGGTCCTTCTTCCGGGGCATCCCGACGACGGCCCCGCCCATGGGGCCGCGGCCCAGCTTGGGCGCGGGGAAGTCATGGACGTCGTCCTTCAGCTGGGCGTCGGGGTACTCGGCCTTGAGCGCGTTGATTTCCGGCAGCTTGGTCGCGAGGACCTGGTGCAGGTCCCCCGGGCCCTTAAGGATGTCCTTCAGCGCCTCGATCCGGCCGTGTTCGGTGAAGTACTGCATGGACACGAGGTGTTTGACGTCGGCCTGCCCGGATTCGCGCAGGACCCGGCCACCCTTCGGGTACGGGCTGTGGATCAGCGTGGCGATGAGCCGGTTGCGCTCGTGGAAGTATGCCTGCCAGCCGACGAGGTCATCCTTATCAATCCAGGAGACATGCCAGACGGCGGCACCGGGCAGCGAGACCGTGGCGAAGCCGGCCTCACGGGCGCGCAGCCCGTATTCGGCGTCGTCCCACTTGATGAACAGCGGCAGCGAGAGCCCGATTTCCCGGATCACCTTGGTCGGGATCAGGCACATCCACCAGCCGTTGTAGT
>JBFGBS010000007.1:0-18081 GCA_041567475.1 Arthrobacter sp. | reverse complement strand
GCTAAGGCCGGTAGCCTGAGGCGTAGTCACGGGCTATCCGCGCGCCCGGGCGCTGCAACGGTACCCAGAGCTTGTAGCGGTCGGCGCGGTAGTAGGAGACCGAGTAGTCGACCATCGAGCGGGCCACAAAGGCGTGCCGCTGGATCTTCAGCAACGGAGACCCCACCTCGACGTTCAAGAGACGCGCAGTCGACGGTGACGCGGCGGTGGCCTCGATCATGTCCTCGCCCCACTCCATCACGAGGCCGAAGCGTTCACTGAGCACGTTATAGAGGGAGGTCGGCGGCTCGCCGTCCAGGAGGCCGGGAACCCGGTGGGCCGGAATGAAGTTCTCATCCACGCTCATGGGCTCATTGTCAGCCAGGAGAAGCCGGCGGAACCGCACCACCGGCGTGCCCTCCTCAAGCTGGAGTTCCCGGGCCAGAAGAGCATTGGCCCCGATCTGTTCGAAACTCAGGACCTTTGCCGCCGGCACCATGCCGCGGCGTTGCATCTCTTCGCTGTAAGAGGTCAGCTTTACCTGGAGGTCGAGTTTGGGCTTCCGCACGAAGGTCCCCAGGCCCACCACGCGCTCAATGACCTCCTCCCCCACAAGTGCATCAATGGCCTGCCGTACGGTCATCCTGGCGAGTCCGAACCGCTCCGCCAGATCGCGTTCAGAGGGCAGGGCAGCACCGGGCGGGCAGGCCTTCGCGATGTGGGTCCGGAGGATCTCCCGCAGCTGGACGTAAATCGCCGTCCCGCTTTTCCGGTCGATCTCACCTTCCATGAGGGAGGCGCTACGTGCGGTCACAATACGTCCCGTGGTCTCCAGTCATGTTTCAAGGATAAAACATCCCGGCGGAGGTCTAGACCACACAGGCGTGGCTGGTCGCCCCGCGAACCCGTGCGCGGCTACCCTTGAAGAGGCCGTTTTCCTGCCGGAGCGGCCACGGAATTGCCGGGAGGATCCCGGAATTTGCCCGGATTAGAGGAGTTCACATGACAGTGCGGAAATCAGTCGTCCGCTCACCCATCGGTTTGCACGCCCGGCCGGCGGCGGAATTTGTCCGCGCCGTCAAGGCCACGGGCCTGCCGGTCGTGATCGCGCGAACCGGAGAGGCGGGCGTCGACGCCCGGTCACTGCTGGAGGTCATGACGGCGGATTTCGCCTGCGGCTGCGAGGTGGAGTTGTCCGTGTCCGGGGCTTCGATTCCTGCGGACCGGAACCAGGTTGAGGTTGAGCAGAGCCTGGACGGCCTTGCGGTCCTGCTGGAGACCACGCAGGCCCCGGCTGACGCAGAGTAGCCAGGGCGCGGCCGCTGTCGGCGGGCCTTCCATCCGCCTCAAGCGCGAACGACGTCGGGCCCCACCAAATGGTGGGGCCCGACGTCGTAGTTGCTGTGGTCCGTGAACCGTAGGTTCGGTGGAGCCTAGTGCGCGTGGTCTCCGCGGCTGTACTCGTAGACCCAGCCCACGAGGGCAACGAGGGTGAGCACCGCGCTGATGTAGATAATCCAGACTCCGACGGCCAGGCCGAGGAAACCGGCCGCTGCGGCGAGGCCCAGGACCAGCGGCCACCAGCTCCACGGGCTGAAGTGGCCCTGCTCGCCGGCCCCTTCGTGGATTTCGGCGTCGTTACGGTCCTCGGGACGCATCCCGACGCGCTTGCCGGTGAAGCCGAGGTAGGCGCCGATCATGCCGGCGAGACCGCCGACCAGGAGGATGCCGAGGATACCGACCCACTCCGACCATTCCGTCAGGAAGCCGTAGACCACGGCCACCGGGACGAAGAAGAAGACACCCCAACCAAAAATTCGGGATTCGATTTTCACTGGGCAGTGTCCTTCTGATCGGCGTTACCGAGCACGGCGGCCGCGGGGGCCGGAGACTCGACGGTGTACGACTGGGCCAGCTCCGGGTGGTGCAGGTCCAGGGCGGGACGCTCGGAGCGGATGCGGGGCAGGGAGGTGAAGTTGTGCCGCGGCGGCGGGCAGGACGTGGCCCACTCCAGCGAAGCACCGAAGCCCCAGGGGTCATCCACTTCGACCTTTTCGTTGCTGCGCCACGTGACGTACACGTTCCAGAAGAACGGAATCAGCGAGGCGCCCAGGACGAAGGAAGCAATCGTGGAGAACTGGTTCATCCAAGTGAAGTTATCCTCCACGAGGTAGTCCGCGTAACGTCGCGGCATGCCCTCGACGCCCAGCCAGTGCTGGATCAGGAAGGTGCCGTGGAAGCCCAGGAACAGGAGCCAGAAGTGGATCTTGCCGAGGCGCTCGTTGAGCATCTTGCCGGTCCATTTCGGCCACCAGAAGTAGAATCCGGCGAACATTGCGAAGACCACGGTGCCGAAGACGACGTAGTGGAAGTGCGCGACCACGAAGTAGGAGTCCGAGACGTGGAAGTCCAGCGGCGGGGAGGCCAGGATGATGCCGGTCAGGCCGCCGAAGAGGAACGTCGCCAGGAATCCGATGCTCCAGAGCATGGGCGTTTCGAAGGTAATGGATCCCCGCCACATGGTTCCGATCCAGTTGAAGAACTTCACCCCGGTCGGAACCGCGATCAGCATCGTCATAAAGGAGAAGAAGGGCAGCAGGACCGAGCCGGTGACGTACATGTGGTGGGCCCACACGGTGACGGACAGGGCGGCGATGGAGATCGTGGCGTAGACCAGACCCTTGTAGCCGAAGATCGGCTTGCGGCTGAACACCGGGAAGATCTCGGAGACGATGCCGAAGAACGGCAGCGCGATGATGTACACCTCAGGGTGGCCGAAGAACCAGAACAGGTGCTGCCAGAGGACGGCGCCGCCATTCTCCGGGTCAAAGATGTGCGCGCCGAACTTGCGGTCCGCGCCCAGGGCGAACAGCGCCGCCGCGAGCGGCGGGAAGGCCATCAGGACCAGGATTGCCGTGACGAGGACGTTCCAGGTAAAGATCGGCATACGCCACATGGTCATGCCCGGGGCACGCATGCAGATGATCGTGGTGATGAAGTTGACCGCACCGAGGATGGTGCCGAAGCCGGAGAGCGCCAGGCCGAAGACCCAGAGGTCACCGCCCACGCCGGGGCTGAAGGTCGTGTTCGACAGCGGCGCATAGGCGAACCAGCCGAACGACGCCGCACCCTGCGGGGTGATGAAGCCCGAGACGGCAATCGTGGAACCGAAGAGGAAGAACCAGAACGCCAGCGCATTCAGGCGCGGGAACGCCACGTCGGGGGCGCCGATCTGCAGCGGCATGATGACGTTCGCGAAGCCAGCAAACAGCGGGGTCGCGAACATCAGCAGCATCACCGTGCCGTGCATGGTGAACAGCTGGTTGTACTGCTCTTTGGTCTGCAGGATCTGCATGCCCGGCTCGAAGAGCTCGGCACGGATGAGCAGCGCCATGATGCCGCCGAAGCAGAAGAAGATGAACGACGCGATCAGGTACATGTACCCGATCGTCTTGTGGTCGGTCGAGGTGATCCAGTTGACGACGATGCGCCCCTTGGAACGGGGTACTACGGGAGCCTCAAGGGTTCCGGCGGATGCGGACTGGGTGTAAGTTGCCACGTCGCTCCCCTTACTTGGTTACGGCCGGGGCCGGGTTGCGGTCGTACTCTTCGCCGAGCAGGCCGGTGTTGCCGGCCTGGGCGAGGTCGGCCAGATGCGAAGCGAACTCGGCTTCGGAGACTACCTTGACCCGGAAGAGCATTTCGGAGTGGTATTCACCGCACAGTTCGGCGCACTTGCCGTCGTAGGTTCCCTCTTTGGTGGGGGTAAGCCTGATGTAGTTGGTCTTGCCGGGGATCATGTCCCGCTTCTGCAGGAAGGCCGGCACCCAGAAGGAGTGGATGACGTCGCGCGCATTCAGTTCAAGTTCGACTGACTTGTTCACGGGCAGGTACAAGGTGGGGAACTTTTCCTTGTCGACGGCCTCGCCGGTCAGGTTGATCTGCACACCGGCGTCGTAGACGTCTTCGGTGACGACATCGCCCTTTTTGTAGTTGAAGTCCCACGACCACTGCTTGCCGCGGACGTCGACGACGACGTCGGCCGGCTGGGAGCGGTCATCGATGGCCTGCTGGTCGCGGTCGGTGAAGTAGAAGAACACCAGGACCATGAACAGCGGGATCGTCAGGTAAAAGACCTCGAGGGGCAGGTTGAAGCTGTTCTGCCGCGGGAACCCTACGGTGCCCTTGCGCCGCCGGTAGGCGACGATGCACCAGATCAACAGGCCCCAGGTGATAATGCCGACAACAAGAGCAGCAATCCATGAGTTGACCCAGAGGTCCATGATGCGGTCAGTGTTGCTAGTGGTGCCACGCTCGGTGGGCAGCCACCCTCGCTGTACCTCTGGTGAACATCCGGTCAATACCAACGCGCCGGCAAGTGCCAAGCCAGTGATCGTAGTGATCTGTTTGCGTCGGCTGCCGGTTCGGTTCTGCGAACTCACAGACGGCCCTTCCTACTTGATGCTGTCGCCCCGCCGCCGGTGACGGCCGGGCACACTAAAAGTTTTACTACTCGGTGTAGAGCTTACCGCTCTCCGGGGCCATTCGCTCACAACCCGGCACCGTGGGTCGGGACTCTTTTGAGCGCTGCCCGCGGCCGGTGCCGGCCCGGCACTAAGGCCGGGCAAATGCCCGGCCTTAGTGGAAGGAATCACCGCAGGCGCAGGAGCCGCCGGCGTTGGGGTTATCGATCGTGAAACCCTGCTTTGAGATGGTGTCTTCGAAGTCGATGCTGGCGCCGCTGAGGTACGGAACGCTCATCTTGTCGACTACTACTTCAACGCCGTCGTAGTCCCGGACGGCGTCCCCGTCGAGGAGCCGTTCGTCGAAGTAAAGCTGGTAGATCAGGCCGGAGCAACCGCCCGGCTGCACGGCAACGCGGAGGCGCAGGTCGGTGCGGCCTTCCTGCTCGAGGAGGCTGCGGACCTTACCGGCGGCTACGTCAGTGAGCTGGACCTCGTGGGTGGCCAGTTCTGTGTCCGCGGCGACAGTGCTGTCGGTGCTGTTTTCATTGGTTGTAGTGCTCATGGCCTACCTTCTTGAAACGGTGGTGGCGGCTCCGCTTGCGCGACGCCCGCCCCTACTTAATCGGTATGGGCTATAGCTATATGCTACGTCGATCCGACGTGCAGCTCTAACTCTTGACGTAACCGCCGCCGCCGGGGGGTTTGTTCCCCGGCGGCGGCGCCCGGATCCCCGGAACCGGTCAGGTCCAGCGGCCACGGGCCGGAGCCGGAGCCGGAATCAGCCCAGGCCCTCCGCGTTCAGGCGGGCCAGCAGGAGCGCTTCGGCGACAACCGCGTTCCGGAAGTCGCCCAGGTGCAGGGATTCGTTCGCGCTGTGCGCCCGCGAATCGGGATCTTCGACGCCGGTGACGAGGATCTGCGCCTCCGGGTACAGGTCGGTCAGGTCGGCGATGAACGGGATTGAGCCGCCGATGCCCATTTCCACCGCCGGAACGCCCCAGGCTTCGCCGAGCGCCCACATGGCCACGGTGGCTGCCGTCGATGACGTGTCGGTCTGGAAGGAGTTCCCGCTCTCCCCCGGGGTGAAGAGGACCCGCGCACCGAACGGGGCGTTGGCCTCGACGTGGCGGTGGACCGCTTTCATGGCGGCCGCCGGATCCTGCCCCGGCGCGAGCCGCAGGCTGAATTTGGCCCGCGCCCGCGGCAGGAGGGTGTTGGAGGCGACATCGACCGCGGGGGCATCGAAGCCGATGATGGACAGGGCGGGCTTGGTCCATAGCCGTGAGGCGATGCTGCCCGTACCGGCCAGCTGCACGCCGTCGAGCACGGAGGCATCGGCCCGGTATTCGGCTTCGGTCAGATCCACGGCGGCGTCGTCGCGGCTCACGAGTCCCTCGATCGCGACATTGCCCTCGGCGTCGTGCAGGGTGGCGATCAGCCGGGCGAGCAGCGTGGGTGCGTCAAGGACCGGCCCGCCGAACATGCCCGAGTGCACGGCGTGGTCCAGGACCTGCACCTCGATGGTCCCGTCCACGAGTCCGCGCAGGCTCGTGGTCAGTGCCGGCACCCCCACCTTCCAGTTGCTGGAGTCGGCCACGATGATCACGTCCGCGCGCAGCAGCTCGCGGTGCGCCTCCAGGAACGTACGGAAGGTCGGCGATCCGGCTTCTTCCTCGCCTTCGAAGAAGAACGTGACGCCGAGGCCCAATTCGTCCCCCAGCACCCGGGACACTGCCTCATAGGCGCCAAGGTGGGCGAGGATCCCGGCTTTGTCGTCCGCGGCGCCTCGTCCGTAGAGCCGGCCGTTGCGTTCGACGGCGGTGAACGGCTCCGTCTCCCAGAGCGCCAGGTCGCCGGTCGGCTGGACGTCGTGGTGGGCGTAGAGCAGGATTGTGGGTTTTCCCTCGGCGGCCGGGCGGCGCGCGACGACGGCGGGCCCGCCGGGGGTCCCGTCCTCCTTGTCGCACCGCAGGATCTGGACGTTGTCGAAGCCGCGGGAGCGGACAAGGTCGGCGACGGCCTCGGCGCTGCGGTCCAGGGGTGCCTGGTCAAAGCTGGGCCAGGCGATCCCAGGAATCGCGACGAGGTCCTTGAGTTCCCGGATGGTCCCGTCGAACGATTCGGTAACGGCCTGACGGATGGCCTCGGCGTCGACGGTAACGGGCCGGGCGGTGACGGTGTGCGGGTTCTCCGCGGGAGTTGAAGTCATGGCCAGAACATTACCCGGCTCCCCTATCCGCGCACACGGCGCCGCGGCGGGCCGGGACCCGTGTGGGCTGCGTCTCGGGCCTGCCGCCGCGGGGTATTCTGGAAGGGTGTTTGGACGTAAAAAAGAAGCGCCTTTGGCGCAGGACGAAATTGACCGGCAGGCCGCCGCGGCAGCTGCCCGGGACACCGCCATAGGCAAGGGCGCACCCACGCCTAAGCGCAACGCCCAGGTGGCCGCCCGCAAGCGGCCGCTCGTGCCGGAAGACCGGAAGGCCTCCAAGGCGGCCGAGCGCGCCGCGGTGCAGGAGCAGCGGCTCAAGATGCGGCAGGCCCTCGACACCGGGGACGAGCGGTTCCTGCCGTTGCGGGACAAAGGCCCGCAGAAGCGGTTCGCCCGCGACTACGTGGACGCCCGGTTCAACCTGGGCGAATACCTGATGTTCGGTGCCCTCGTGTTCGTGATCGTCTCCCTCCTTGTGCCGGCGGCGAGCGAGCTGATGGTCTACGTCCTGGGCGGGTTCTGGGTCATGTTCCTGGCCGTCTTCGTGGACGCCTTCATCCTCTCCCGCAAGCTCAAGAAGCGCCTGGAGGAGAAGTTCGGCGACATCGACCGCGGCACCGTCTGGTACGGCACCATGCGGTCCCTGCAGTTCCGCCGGCTGCGGCTGCCCAAGCCCATGGTCCGGCGCGGCGAATACCCCGCCTGATCCATCCGTCCGGCCCCTCTGCGGGACCGTATGGCAACAGCAACAATTGAAGCCCCCGGCAACTGCCGGGGGCTTCCTTTATGGCCGTGCGGTTCCGGCGGTTCAGCGCCGGCTGGGGTGCTTGGCCAGCATCCGGTTGATCCGGGCCGCCCAGAACGGTCCTTCGTAAAGGAACGCCGTGTAACCCTGGACCAGGGTGGCGCCGGCATCGAGCCGGGCCTGGACGTCCTGCGCCGTCTCCACGCCGCCGACCGAAATGAGGGTGAGTTTCCCGCCGGTGGCGGCCCTGAGCCTGGCCAGCACCTCAAGTGAACGCGCCTTCAGGGGCGCGCCGGAGAGGCCGCCGGCGCCGCAGGACTCGATCTTGTCCGGACCGGAGACCAGACCGGTGCGGTCAATCGTGGTGTTCGTGGCAATGATGCCGTCCAGCCCGAGGTCCAAGGCCAGGCGTGCGACGTCGTCAATGTCCTCGTCGCTGAGGTCCGGGGCGATCTTGACCAGCAGCGGGACGTGCCGGCCCGCAGCCTTGTCGGCCTCCTGGCCGACCGCCGTGAGCAAAGGCCGCAGGCTTGCCACGTCCTGCAGCAGGCGCAGCCCGAGCGTGTTCGGGGAACTGACATTGACCACGAGGTAGTCCGCCGCCGGGGCCAGGCTGCGCGCACTCACGAGGTAATCCTCGACCGCGTCCTCCAGCTCCACGACCTTGCTCTTGCCGATGTTGACGCCGATCACCGGACGGACACCCGGGTAGTGGCGCTGCAGGGCGGCCCTGGCGGACTTCAGCCGCGGCGCCACCGCGGCGGCACCGTCGTTATTGAAGCCCATCCGGTTGATCACTGCCCGGTCCTCGACTAGCCGGAACAGCCTGGGCGCGGGATTGCCGGGCTGCGCCTGACCGGTGATGGTGCCGACTTCCACGTGGCCGAATCCGAGCTCGGTCAGCGCCTCAATCCCGTGCCCTTCCTTGTCGAAGCCGGCCGCGAGGCCGAACGGTGACGGAAAGGTAAGACCGAACGCCTCAGTCTGCAGCGAGGCCGGGGGCGCAGTGAACTTCTGCAGCACCCGGCCGGCGCCGGAACGGTGGGCGAACCGGATGGCCTTGAAGCCGATCTTGTGGGCGCGCTCGGCGTCCATCCAGGAAAAGGCCAGCCGGAAGAAAGTGGGATATACGCGCATGCCTCTAGTTTTCCGGTTCGCGCCGCCCAGACCAAACCCGGACACGGCCGGGATCCCTCTATGGCCCGGGCCGCCCCGGCCGCCGCTTCCGGCCGGGGCACCGCAGGGCCCGCCGGTACCGGGCGATAGCATGATTCCAAAGGAGGTCACAATGGACTGGCAGCGAGACATCCTGGGCGATGACTACCAGGCCTGTGCCTTCCGGGCGTCGGGCTCCGACGGGATCGAGCGGACGGCCACCCTGGTCCGGCGCGTCCCCGGCACCCCGGACGAACCCACGGTGCCCCGCCGCGCGGTGCTGTTCCTGCACGGCTGGAGCGACTACTTCTTCAACGTCGAGCTCGCGGACTTCTGGGCGGCCCGGGGCTTTGAATTTTTTGCCCTGGACATGCACAACCACGGCCGTAGCCTGCCGCACGGCACGCACGGCGGCTATGTCGCGGACCTCTCCGACTACGACGCCGAAATCACCGCGGCCATCGGCATCATCGCGACGCTACACCCGGCCGCCGCGGAACCGCCGCAGCTGACCTTAATGGGGCACTCCACCGGCGGGCTGATCGCCGCATTGTGGGCCAGCCGGCACCCGGGGGCCGCGGCGCAGCTGGTCCTGGACAGCCCGTGGCTGGAAGTGCATGGCAGTCCGGCGCTGCGCCGGGCGGCCCGGACCATGGTGGAGCCGTTCGCCCGGTTGTGGCCGGAATCCGTCATCCGGCTCCCGGAACGCGGCTTCTACTGGCGCAGCATCAGCAGCGCCGCCGAGGGCGAGTGGACCCTGGACGAGCAGTACCGGCCACCGCGCGCGTTCCCTGTCCGGGCCGGCTGGCTCAGCGCCGTCCTGGCCGGGCAGTCCCAAGTGGCCCGCGGATTGGACCTCGACGTCCCCGTCCTCGTGCTGATTTCCGGGGCCAGCGCGAACGGCATGTTCTGGAAGGAATCCATGCGCAGCACGGACGCGGTCCTGGATGTGAACACGATCGCCCTCCGGGCCTTGAGCCTGGGCCGGACGGTGACGCTCGAGCGGATCGATGGGGCCCTGCATGATGTTTTTCTCTCCGCCCCGCAGGTCCGGGCCGACGCCTACCGCCGGCTTGCCCGCTGGGTCCAGGCGTACGTCCTGGAGGACGGCGGGACCACGTGACGGCCCCGGCCGGCGCCGGCTGGCGCCCGGACGTGCTGGGCAGCAGCTTCGAATGCCTGGAAATGCCGCTGGCGCCGGACAGCGAAGGGGCCGTCGTCGCCACCCTCGTCCGGCACCGGTTCCCGAGCGTTCCCGAGGCTCCGGGCGTCCGCCCTGCGGGCGGCGGCACCATCGCCGCGGCGCTGCGGCGCCTGCTCTCCCCCGACGGCACCGGAGCGGCGGCAGCACCGGCACCTGCTGCGCCGTTGCAGGCGGTCCTGTACGTGCACGGCTGGGCGGACTACTTCCTGCAGGCCGAACTCGCCGAACACCTTGGCGCCGAAGGCGTGCACTTCTATGCGCTCGACCTGCGCAAGTTCGGCCGGAGCCTTAGGGACTGGCAGAGCCCCGGGGACATCAGCGATCTCGCGGCGTACGACGAGGACATCGCGGCCGCGCTGGCGGCCCTCACCGCCGACCTCGCCCTCCGCACCGGCCGGACCGACCCGCCGGCCGTGCATTTGCTGGCGCACTCCTTCGGCGGGCTGGTGGCGGCGCTGTGGACGGAGCGGCATCCGGGCGAAGTAGCGTCGCTGATCCTGAACGCCCCGTGGCTGGAGCTTCAGGGCAGCAGCCTGATCCGCACGATCGCGGCCCGGCTCGTTGACCTGCTGGCGCGCACGGACCCGCATCAGTCCTTTCGGCTGCCCAGTATGCCCGGCTACTGGGACAGCGTAAGCCGGGAGGCGCACGGCGAGTGGGTGCTGGACCCGCGGTGGCGCCCGACGGCGTCGTTTCCTATCCGGGCGGGCTGGACCAAGGCCGTCCTGGCGGGGCACGCGCTGGTGGAGGGCAAGCTGCACATCCGGGAGCCGGTGCTGGTGATGCTGGCCGGCAGGACCCGGATCCAGGCGGAATGGAGCGAGGAGCTCATGGGCGTCGACGCCGTCATCGATGTTGAGGAGACGGCCCGCCGAGCCCTCGGCCTGGGCCGCCGGACCAGCATCTACCGCTATCCGGGTGCGATCCACGACATCTTCCTGTCCCGCCGCGGTATCCGGCAGGAGGCGTACCGCGATCTTGTCCTGTGGCTGCGCGCCTGTCCGGGTAGCGGCAGGGCGGGTTATCCGGCGGGAGCAGCCGGGGCGGCGTCGACGGCCCCGCCATAACGGCGGTCACGCCGGGCGTAGATGTCGACGGCGTCCCACAGGGTGCGCCGGTCCACGTCCGGCCATAGCGTGTCGAGGAACACGAACTCGGCATAGGCCGACTGCCACAGCATGAAGTTCGACAACCGCTGCTCGCCGGAACTGCGCAGGAACAGGTCCACATCCGGCAGATCGGGCTCGTCGAGGTATTTCTGGATGGTCCGTTCCGTGATGGCCCCGGGTTTGAGGCGGCCTGCGGCGACGTCCTCCGCGATGCCGGTCACGGCGTCCGCGATCTCGGCACGGCCGCCGTAGTTCACACACATGGTCAGGGTGCAGGTGCTGTTGCCGCGGGTGTACTCCTCGGCTTCCTCCAGCTCACGGATCACCGATCCCCACAGCCTGGGCCGCCGCCCGGACCAGCGGATGCGGACGCCCCACTCATCGAGCTGGTTCCGTTGGCGGCGCAGCACGTCCTTGTTGAACCCCATCAGGAAGCGGACCTCTTCCGGGGACCGGCGCCAGTTCTCGGTGGAAAAGGCATACACGCTGATGTACTCGATGCCGAGTTCGATCGCACCGGCCACCACATCGAGCAAGGCCGGTTCTCCGGCCTTGTGCCCTTCAATCCGCGGCAGTCCGCGCTGGTTCGCCCAGCGGCCGTTGCCGTCCATCACAATCGCAACGTGCCGCGGAACGAGTTCCGGTGCGATGGCGGGCGGGACGGCGCCGGATGCGTGCGGGTACGGGGCCACCACCGGGGTGCTCCGTGCCCGGACCGGACTCTTCTTTGCCGGGTTTCGTCCCGGGCTCTTTCCCAACGCCACTGTTAAGTACGCTCCACATGTTTGAGGGATTTAAGGACACGTTCCAGATGCCACTGCAGGTAGCCCGCCACCAGGCCGGCGGCTTCGCGCCGGTGGACGGAGGCGGAGGCATCCGCCACCGCCCAGTTTCCGGTGAGCAGTGCACCCAGCAGGAGCACGGTTTCGACGGCCGGGGCCGGGGACCCCGGCGGCCGGCACTCCGGGCAGACCATGCCGCCCACCGGCGCGGAAAAGGCAGTGTGCGGCCCCGGGGCACCGCAGCGGGCGCAATCGGTGAAGCTGGGCGCCCACCCGCCGGTGGACAGGGCGCGGAGCAAGTAGGAATCGAGGATCAGTTCCGCGGGGTGGTCCCCCCGGCTCAGCGCGGCCAGGGCACCGACGAGCAGGTTGTACTGGGCGGTTCCGGACTCGCCGTCGACGTCGGTGAGTTTCTCGGCGGTTTCCGTCATGGCGGCCGCCACCGTGTAGCGGCCGTAATCGGCAGCGATGGCGCCGCCATAGGCGCCCTTCGCGACGGCCTGCGTCACGATGTCCAGGCTGCGGCCGGAGATCAGCTGGAGATCAACGACCATAAAGGGTTCTAGCCGGGCCCCGAACCGGCTAGAGGTCCGGCGCACGCCCTTGGCAACGGCCCGGACCTGGCCGTGGTGTTTGGTCAGCAGCGTGATAATCCGGTCGGCCTCGCCCAGTTTGTGGGTACGCAGCACGACGGCGTCATCGCGGTAGGTGCGCGCTGCGAAGGAGGATTGGGCCACAGTTAATCTTCGCACTCTCTGCCGGTTATCCCGGCATGCGCGCGTCCCGCGCCGCCGGGACGGGCGGCGCGGGACGTGCGCGGCAGCGGCCGCGCCGGTTCAGGCGCGGGCGTCCCGGATGGCCCGGTTGACGGCGGAGATGACGGCCTTGAGTGCCGAGGTGCTCGTGTTCGCGTCGATTCCGACGCCCCACAGGACCCGTTCCCCGACCGCGCACTCGACATAGGCGGCGGCCAAGGCACTGCCCCCTTCCGAAAGGGCATGCTCGCTGTAGTCCAGGACCCGGACGTCGACGCCGTCTTCGCGCAGGATGCTCAACAGGGCCGCGATCGGTCCGTTGCCGCTGCCGGTGCGGCGGACCTGGACGCCGTCGACCTTCAACGCCGCCGTCAGCGTCATGTTGCCGTCTTCGTCCGTTTCCGTGCTGATCGCGCCGAGGGCGTAGCGGCCCCATTGTGCATCGGCAGCGCCGGAGGGCAGGTACTCATCCTGGAAGACCTGCCAGAGCCGGGCCCCGCTGACTTCCCCGCCCAAGGTGTCCGTGTGCTTCTGGATCACGCCGGAGAACTCGATCTGCGCGCGGCGCGGCAGGTCCAGGCTGTGTTCGTTCTTGAGCAGGTACGCGACGCCGCCCTTACCGGACTGGGAGTTGACCCGGATGACGGCCTCGTAGCTGCGGCCGACGTCCTTGGGGTCCACGGGCAGGTACGGGACCTGCCAGGGGTAGTCGGCGACTTCTTTCCCGGCCGCCGCGGCGTCCTTCTCGAGCGCCTCGAGGCCCTTCTTGATGGCGTCCTGGTGCGAGCCGGAGAACGCGGTGAAGACGAGGTCTCCGCCGTACGGGGAGCGTTCCGCGACGGGCAGCTGGTTGCAGTACTCGACGGTGCGGCGGATCTCGTCGATGTCGGAGAAATCGATCATCGGGTCGATGCCCTGGACAAACATGTTCAGGCCCAGGGTCACCAGGTCCACGTTGCCGGTCCGCTCGCCGTTGCCGAACAGGCAGCCCTCGATCCGGTCGGCACCGGCCAGGTAGCCCAGTTCCGCGGCCGCGACGCCGGTACCCCGGTCATTGTGCGGGTGCAGGGAGAGGATGATGCCCTCGCGCGGGTGCAGGTTGCGGTGCATCCATTCGATCGAGTCGGCATACACGTTGGGGGTGGCCATTTCGACCGTGGCGGGCAGGTTGATGATCACCTGGCGGTCCGCCGACGCTTCGAAGACATCCGCGACCGCGTTGCAGACCCGGGCCGCGTATTCGAGTTCGGTGCCGGTGAACGACTCCGGCGAGTATTCGTAGGTGATGTGGGTATCACCGAGGGTCTCTTCGTACTTCTTGCACAGCCGGGCCCCCTGCAGGGCGATGTCGAGGATGCCGTCCTCGTCCTGGTTGAACACGACCCGGCGCTGCAGGACGGAGGTCGAGTTGTACAGGTGGACAATCGCCTGCTTGGCGCCGACGAGGGATTCGTAGGTCCGCTCGATCAGGTGCTCACGGGCCTGCGTCAGGACCTGGATCGACACGTCGTCGGGGATGTGGTTGCCTTCGATCAGCTGCCGGACGAAGTCGAAGTCCGTCTGCGATGCCGAGGGGAAGCCGACCTCGATCTCCTTGTAGCCCATCCGGACCAGCAGGTCGAACATCTTCATCTTGCGGGCCGGGCTCATCGGATCGATCAGGGCCTGGTTGCCGTCGCGCAGGTCCACGGCGCACCAGCGGGGGGCCTTGGTGATGACCTTGTCCGGCCAGCTGCGGTCAGGCAATTCCACGGTGATCAGGTCCTGGAACGGTACATACCGGTGGACGGGCATTCCTGAGGGCTTCTGTGCGTTTCGCATTACGTTCGGGGCCTTTTCTGTGATTCAGGGTGAAAGGTGGCCGGGCAACACAAACTCCGCAGCGAGGGTGGGCCTTGCGCTAGATTGCGTCTGAGGCCTCGCCGCGGCAGCTAAGAAGAAGGAGTTCTGCGCGCACCATTTCACACTAACACGGGTGCGTAAGATGATGGAGCCAGAGCACATCACCGTCCACCATGCAGACCGTGTCCGCCAGTTCCGGGACCGGGCTGCCTCTCAAAGGAGCATCAGTGCCGCTTTCGGGAATCGACTTGTCCATGTTTGACGCCGGCGTCAGGCCCCAGGACGACCTTTACCAACACGTCAACGGCGGCTGGCTCAAGAGCACTACGATTCCGGACGACCGGCCCCTGGAGGGGACGTTCACGGCCCTGCGCGACGCGTCGGAACTGGCAGTCCGGGACATCATCGAACAGGCAGCGGCGCGCGGCGGCGAGGCCACCGGCGTCGAGCGGAAGATCGGCGACCTGTACAACAGCTTCATGGATGAGGCGACGGTGGAAGCCAAGGGACTGGATCCGGTCCGCGGCCGACTCGCCGAAGTGTTCGCCACGACGTCGGTTGCCGGGCTCATCACGCTCGCCGGCCGCCTGTTCCGGGCCGACGTGTCCGGCCTGTTCTACATCTACCCGGCACCGGATGCCGGGAACCCGGACCGGGTGCTGCTCTACACCGGCCAGGGCGGCCTCGGCCTCCCCGACGAGTCCTACTACCGGGTGGAGAAGTTCGCGCCGATGGTGCAGTCGTACCGGCTCCACGTCGAGACGATGCTCGGCCTGGCCGGCGTGGCGGACCCGGCACTCGCCGCGGAGCGCGTCGTGGGGCTGGAGACGGCTTTGGCCTCGCATCATTGGGACAACGTGACGCTGCGCAACCCGCAGAAGACCTACAACCTTAAGTCCGCGGACCAGGCGGCGGAGCTGTTCCCGCTCCTGGGCGCCTGGTTCGACGCCGCCGGCATTGCCGCGGAAAAGCGCGCCGAACTTGTCGTCAGCACCCCGGACTTCTTCTCCGGTGCGGCCGGACTGCTCGAGTCCGAGCCGCTGGCCGCGTGGCAGGACTGGCTCGCCATGCGGGTCATCAGCGCCGCGGCGCCCTACCTGCCGGCGGCGTTCGTGGACGCCAATTTTGCGTTCTACGGGACCACGCTCAGCGGCACGCCACGGAACCGGGACCGCTGGAAGCGCGGCGTCGCCGTCGTCGAGGCGGCCCTCGGCGAGGCCGTGGGACAGATCTACGTGGCCCGGCACTTCCCCGAAACGCACAAGGCCAGGATGCAGACGCTCGTCGCGAACCTGATTGCGGCGTACCGCGATTCCATCAGCGACCTGGCGTGGATGGGTGCGGACACGAAGCTGGAGGCGCTGAAAAAGCTGGATTCGTTCCGCGCGAAAATCGGCTTCCCGGACCAGTGGATCGACTATTCGGCCGTTGATATTGTTCCCCGGGACCTGCTGGGCAACGTCGAGCGGGCGCACAGCGCCGACGTCGACCGTCACCTCGACGAGGTCGGCAAGCCGGTCGACCGGGAGAAGTGGCTGATGACCCCGCAGACCGTGAACGCCTACTACCACCCGTTGCTGAACGAGATCGTGTTCCCGGCGGCCATCCTGCAGCCGCCGTTCTTCACGGCCGACGCCGACGACGCCGTCAACTATGGCGGCATCGGCGCCGTGATCGGCCACGAGATCGGCCACGGCTTCGATGACCAGGGTTCGCAGTACGACGGCAACGGGCTGCTCCGGAACTGGTGGACTGAGGATGACCGGGCCGCATTCGAGGCACTGACCTCGAAGCTGGTGGCCCAGTTTGAGGTGCTGTCCCCCAGCGCGGCGCCGGGACACACGGTCAATGGCAAGCTGACGCTGGGCGAGAACATCGGTGACCTCGGCGGCCTGGCCATTGCCTACAAGGCCTACCTGATCAGCCTCGACGGCCAGGAACCGCCCGTGCTGGACGGGCTGACCGGGGTCCAGCGATTCTTCGCGTCCTGGGCAGCGGGCTGGCGGCAGGTCATTCGGGCCGAGGAAGCGGTCCGCCGGCTCGCTACGGACCCGCACTCCCCCAACGAGTTCCGGACCAACGCGATCGCCAAAAACCTTGATGCCTTCCATGCTGCTTTCGGCGTCACCGAACAGGACGCCATGTGGATGCCTGCGGAGGAGCGCGTCAGTATCTGGTGACCCGCCGGCCGGCGCCGGATGCGGAGCCGGCCGGGCTGCTTAAGCGCAGGGGAACCACTGGCTGGCGGCGTCGGCGCGGCTCCGCTGCTCGGCGAACCGGCGGCGGACCTCGTCGATGGCGGCGGCGAGGGGGAAGATTTCCGTCGTGATCATCTGGTCCGTGTCGTCGGCGCCAATCGGGTGCCAGTAAACGCCTTCGGCGGTGACCGTGACTTCCGGAATCAACGATTCGACGGTCAATTCGATGCCGGCATCGGCGTTGCCCCGGTGGGCCAGGGCCCGGATGACCTGGTCATCCGGATCAATCCCCAGGGTGTCCAGGAAATCATGGAACGGCGCAAGTTCGTGGCTTTGCGCGGCGGGCAGGGTCGCTGCGACCTTCACGCGGAAACCTTCATCCTGGGCAATCCGGATTCCGGCGACCGCTTTCTCCCAGGAACCTTTGCCGCGGTGGCTGTCATGGCCCTCCGGGGTGGCGGAGTCGAGGCTGATCTGCAGCGTGAGCCTGCTGCGGTCCATGCGGCGCAGCCGCTCGAGGCGGTGCCCGCGGAAGAGCATGCCGTTGGTCAGCAGCGTGGTCGGGAGCGCGTCCGTGCAGATCGCGACGAGCTCATCCAGGTCCGGGAGCAGGAACGGCTCGCCGCCGGTGAGGATCAGCTCGCTGACCCCGGAGTCGACGGCCTCCGCGGCAAGCCGCCGGATCCGGTCGATACCGAGGGCGCGCCGGGCCGTCTGCGGTGAGGACCGGGCGCAGCAGTAATCGCAGGCCAGGTTGCAGTCGAAGTTGGTGTACATCCACAGCCGGGTTCCGGGCTTCCGTTCACGCTCCATGGCCGCTAGCGGGTCCGCGGCACGGCCCCGACGGACCGTCACGGCGCCGTCCAGAACGTGCACGAAATCATTGCCGGTCCGCTCGCACCAGGCCGCCACGGCGCGGGCTGCCTCGGCCGGGTCCCCGCGTCCGAGCGGCACGCTCACGGTGGAGCCGGCCGGGACGGTGCCGATCCGTTCCATGAGTTCGAGGATGACAACGGGATTCACCATCGGGGACCGATCCCCTGTTCGTCAACGGCCTCGAAGAGGCTCTCGTAGCCTTCCAACCGGGGTTCCACCCAGCGTCGGAGTCCTTCCATTTCGAGGATGGGCCGGTGGGCCGGGTTGTCCCAGTCCATCGCCAACAAGTGCTCGACCCAGGGCGCGGTCCGCTCCTCCGGGAGGCCGGGCAGTGCCGTGAAGTTGCAGTGGCTGTAGACCGGAGACTCCCAAAACGCCTCGAACGCCCCGGGCATCAGCTCATCACGGCCGATCGCCTCCCACGTGTTGATGCCGATCGCGGCAGCATCCGCACGGTCTTCGAGCACGGCCCGGAGGGCGTCGAGTTCGCTGCGGCCGGTGTCGCCGTGTTTTCCGACGTCGCTGTTGAGCCGCAGCAGATCCACCGCCCCGTTGCCGAGCCCGGCCCGGGCCAGGAAATGGACCGGAAGGATGGCCGCCTGGGCGGAGTCGCGGGACCCCAGGGCCAGCCGCCGGCCGCGGAGGTCCTCCAGTCCGGTCAGTGCGGTGCCGGCACGGGTCACGAAGACGGACCGGAAGGCCGCGTCGGTGTCCCGCATGGCCAGGGCGCGGCATGCACCCTGGGTCCGGGCGACGGTCCG